>URRG01000238.1 GCA_900550095.1 uncultured Oscillospiraceae bacterium | reverse complement strand
ACCATCCCCGCCATAGCCGCGGCCTTATCCGAAAAGGAGAGGGCTATCGTATGAACGATAGGCATCAGGCAGAAAAGCGCGAGGACCGCAACGATGAAATATACCAACACTGTGGCTATTTTACCAGAAAAACCCTTTGTCTGCACCATGCAAGCTCCCTCCCTTAAAAGATTTTATAACCGGCAAAGCGGTTCGCCAGAAAATATGAAGCGGAGATAAGAAGAAGGCTCACGACTGATTTCAAAAAGCCCACCGCTGTTCCCAGGCTGAACTGCATATCCACCAGCCCCATACGGTATACATATGTATCGATGATATCCCCCGTTTCATATACAAGGGGATTATACATATTGAAGACCTGATCAAACCCCGCGTTCAGAACATTGCCCAGAGAAAGCGTCGTCATCAGAACTATCGTAGGCACCAGCGCCGGCAGGGTTATATAGCGGAGCTGCTTCCAGCGCCCTGCGCCGTCGATCGCCGCCGCCTCGTACAGATTCATATCTATATTTGTCAAGGCCGCCAGATAGATGATGGCGCCGTAGCCAAATTCCTTCCATACATCTGTCAGGATCAGGATAGGGCGGAACCAAACGTTGCTTGCCATAAACATGACCGGTTCCGCTCCAAAAGCCGCCAGCAGCTGATTGATGATCCCATCCAGAGAGAACATGGAGACAAATACGTTTCCGAGGATCACCCAGGAAAGGAAATGCGGCATATATACGATCGTCTGCACGCATCGCTTGAACGGACGGTTCCGGATCTCATTCAGCAGCAAAGCAAAAATGACCGGGATGACGATACCGGCGATTATTTTGCACACCGCAATGATTATAGTGTTGAAAAAAATCTGCCGGCTGTCCGGAAGCTGGAACATATAGATAAAATTAGAGAGCCCCACCCACTTGGAACCCGGTATCCCCTTGGCAGGAACATAATTTTGGAACGCTATTATCAGCCCGAACAAGGGGATCGTAGAAAAAATAAAAAGAAGGATCACGCCGGGAATCAGCATTATATGGTAGCTCAGAAGCTCAAAATCAATTTTAAAGGGCTTCTTCCTCCGGTCTGTCTCCCGGGAATTGTTTTTTTCCATGCTGTCTCGCTCCTTTGCTCCGGTATTCCCTCTAAAAGGAGCCGGTCCGCCGCATCAGCGGCGGACCGGACGCCAGGAAGAGAGCCATCTATTTTCCGGCCCGTTCAGCCTCGATTTCATCCAGGATCTCCTGTCCGCCTAAAGCATACCACTGTTCGACGAACTGGTCGAATTCGTCAACCGGTTTTTCGCCCATGACGATCTGCAGGAGAGTTTCCGTCTCCAGCTTCTGGAGATTCGTCCACTTAGTTGCCATCGTATCGGTGGTTCCAAAGAACGCGGAGGGGATCAGCTCCAGATTCGGATCCATAGCCGCCTCAGCGCCCACAATGCGGCTCTGGTAGGAAAGATACGCGTTGATATCCTTGCGGGGGTTCGCAAGCTCATACTGGACACGTTCAAAATCTGCTTCAAATCCCTTGGATTTCATAACGGATACATCGTCCGCCTCAACAGCGTTCATAATATCGTCCCGGATCACCTCAATAGCGTTGTTATAGTCCACGGCGATGGGAATGGGCATGGCGTTCCACCCGATGCCGGGAGAATGCTCGTTCCACTGCTCATAGGATTCGGCGCCCGCTTCTCCGTTTCCGCGCAGACTGTCATACCCCACATTCAGGCACTTTACGATCGCTTCCGGATGGTCGTACTCCTTGCTGACTATCACGATACCTGCCAAAGGATCGTTTTCAGGAGCCGTCAGCTTCCCTTCTTCGTTTACAGGGGCCGACACCGCGATCCAGTCCGCGTCGGGGTTATTTTCCACAGCGGCTGTATGCCCGGCGGCTGGCCACCATACGCCGAAATACATCCCCATTTTCCCGGAAGCGAGCAAAGCGTCCTGATCCTCGCCCTTCCGCACGGCGAATTCCTTGTCGAGAATCCCTTCCGCATACAGGCTGCGCATCAGCTCCAGAGCCGGCTTCATGCCCTCCATGGTGGAGCCGTATACGGCCTTGCCCTCTTCATCCAGCACCCAGGAACCGGGGTACGCGCCGTAGGCTGCAAAGATCGTGTCGAGCCCGAACCGGCTGTTATAGCCGTTATACAGGCGGTCTGTAGCGGTCAGCCCCACAGTGTTTCCCGTTCCGTTGCCGCCGGGATCCTCCTCAACGAACGCTCTGGCGAGCTCCACTATGTCTTCTACCGTCTCCGGCGGCTCCATTCCCAGCGTCTCCAGCCAGTCCTTACGGATCCAAAGAACGTTGTGGCAGTAGCCGATATTGGTTGCCGGGATTCCCATCATACGTCCGTCCACCGTGACCTCGTCAAACAGACGGTCTCCGTATGTATCGTATTGTTCTTTCAGAAAAGGGGATATGCACTTTTCATAAGCCTCCGTCATATCCCAAATCATATCGTTTTCGATCAGCTGCTTGAATATTTTCCTGTCGACCACCATCATATCCGGAATCTCTCTGGACGCGATGGAAAGGGCTATCTTCTGATTGAGATTGTTGGAATCCACCTCCCAGGCGATTTTAGTTTCTACGTTCAGCTGCTCTTTCACGAAGCGGGTATAGTCGTTGTTGGCAAAATCATCTCCCTCCGGAAAGGTGTTGGAACCCTTTTCAACGCCTTTAGTAAAAGAGATCGTTTCGGGATACGGCGTATAGGGATCCCATACGGCGCCGTTTGCCGTTTCCGACCCTCCGGAAGAGGGCACTCCCCCTCCGCTCTCGCCTCCAGGCTCCCCGCAGCCCGCGGCGGATACGGCCAAAACGCCCGCAAGCAGGAACGCGATCAGTCTTTTTTTCATTGTTCAATACCTCCGTTTCGAATTAAAATATCATAAAATCTTTTCATATATATCTTAGTTTTTCGGTCATACTGTTGTAAATATTAAAAATTTCAGAAACATATCACTATTTTCACGATCTCTGTTTTCACCCTTGTTCGAAAAGCCCACATGTAATACAATATAACTAAACAGATAATATTTATATTATTTTGTATGTTTTACATAATTTTCTATTCTGAGAATAAAACGAAAACGGGAGTCCTGGCCGTACCACAACGGAAAATTCGTATTCCACATATTGTTACAAAGATTGAACCAAATCCCTCCCGCGGGGTCGGGCTGTTCGCCGGTAAAATTCCACAGGGACGGTTCCCCTATGCCCACCAGCGCCGTATCCAGCGTTTCAACAGACATCCCCTCATATTGGACGCCCCAATCCGTGCCGTGCAGCGCACGGCCCCCGAAACGCACAACGTCTAAAGGATCCACCGGCCGCCCCAGCTTTTGTATCCTTGCGCCGGAGGCAAGCGGGTTCATTCCCAGCCAGAGCCCCTCCGGGACGCGGGTGGCGGCCTTTTCCCACCAGATAAAGTCCAGCTGCAGTTCTTTTTCCGCCATGCGGACCTCCAAGGCCATCCGTTTTGGGCAGCCGTATGTTTCCGCCAGTTCTTCATCCGCCGTGAGAAGAGCCAGGTATCCTTCCTCCGTCTCATATAAAGCCGAAAGCCTTGCGCCGCAGCTCCGATAGGCGGAAACAGCCTTTTCCGCGCCCAGCTTATTGAAATCGTCCACAGCCAGAGGCGCCAGCTCCGGGAAGCGGCTGCAGTCCACATATTGGCTGCAGAACCGATCCGTCTCCCTGCGGGAAAAGATCTCGTACCGGAATACGCCCAAGCGGTGCCTCGGATCCGCCAGTTTTTTTCTTCCCACAGCCAGCTGGCTGACAGCGCCGCTTTCGTCAAACCCTATCTCCCATCCGTTTTTTCTCTGTACCTGCGCCGGGTCAGGCACTCTGCGGTACAGGGAAACGTCTACAGGTTCCCGCTTATATTCTTCCATCGCCCTCTGGGCCTGCAGGCGCTCTTTCTCCGAAAGCTCAGCCGTCAGCGAGGTAAGATATCCCCTTTGCTCTTCCCATGAGCGTTCCATTTTCTGATAGGCCGGTTGAGAACGTACAGCTTCGAACTCTTCCCGTGCAAAATGTTCGTAATCCTTCAGATAGGTTTTGTAATCCAGCCCCCAGGTGTGTTCCGGGATCTGGATGAGCCAGCGGTTTGCAGTTTCTCTCGCCCTGCCGGTCCAGCTTTTCCGCAGCCGCAGAAGCGCCCTGTACTGACTCATCTTTTGCGGATCCGACCCCGCGCCGTGGATCCAGCTGTCCCCGATCTCCTGCGTGACGACAGGGAGCGTGTCTCGGATTTCCTCTACAGCCAGGGCTATATCATTCAGGTCGGCGGGGCGGACCAGCGCGCCGGGAAATTCCGTTTTCAGACGACTGTACAGCTCCCGCACCGCGCCCGCAGACTGAGGGCCGTTGTTGTCGCCGGTATGGGCGAACACGAGAGCTTTCCCCGTTCCGGGGATCTCCGCATA
>URRG01000237.1 GCA_900550095.1 uncultured Oscillospiraceae bacterium | reverse complement strand
GACGCAATTCGCGTTCTGGGCCCGGCCTTTCTTTTATCGTATTACTCGCGTTTACAGCAGGCATTTTCTGTCAATGTTTCCCAGCTGCAGGTTGCCGCACTCAAATCGCACGCTTTACTTTGTGTGGGGAGCTTTTACGCCTGCGCCTAAGTGAGCGTCTGTTTTGCCGCCGCTCCCCGTCCTTCGCTTCGGGCCGGCGGGAATGCGCGGAAAGCCGGGAAGGGAATGCGAAACGAAGTATAAGAAAATACAGCGGATAAGCAGATAAGCAAGGTAACTAAGATAAACAGGACGGTCAAGATAAGCAGAAGCAAAAAACAGCCTGCCCAGTTCCTTTTTGGAGGAGCCGGGCAGGCTGTTTCCTGTTTCATATTTTCTCTTTATGGAGCGCCGGGCGTCTCGATCCTTCCGGAAGGGCCCTGCAAGGGCCCTCTTTATAGCCTTATAGGAAGGCACAGAGGAATCGTCCGGAATCATCCCTCTGAAGAGCCCGTATCCCTGGGAACCGCTTCGTCGGAAAACAGCAGGGCTTGGGTTTCAGCATCCGCGATCCCTGTGGCGGCCATACCGTTCAAAAGCTGGAAATCCTTCACGCACTGGACGGTCACATCCAGATAATTGCCCGTGGGATTCACATAGAAATACCCCAGCTCAGCCAGACGTTCCTGCAGGCGGATCACGGCGTCTCCTGAGTCGCCGCTCTTCAGGGTGGAATAGTCACCCGGTTCTCCGCCGCCGCTGACGGCGGAAGAGGAGGACGTGGGAACAGAGGAGAGGGCGTCGCTTTCCAGAAGCTCAGGGTAGGCGGTGCCGGCCATAAAGGTAGCGGCCCGGATCATGCCTCTTCCCTGGTATGCGATATAGGAATAGGGCATTTCGTAGACCCGCCCTTCCTTTACAGCCGTAAGCTCCTTATAGGCCTCCGACTCCATAAGGGCGTCCTTCAGGCCGGTGATGCAGAAAATGTAATTGGGGTCGGAGGCCTTCAGACTTTCGTCGGAAATCTTTCCTTCCTTGGAATCCGTAGCTACGTTTACCAGCCCAGCGGATTCGAACAGGCGGCCCTGCATACTGTCGCCCGTGACGGCCCCGCCGTTCAGATCCGTCAGATAGCAGGCGGTCACCGGCGTATCCGAGGAGGGGATGACGCGCTCGATGTCGTCCAGAGTGATAAGGACGTTTTCCGCCACTTTTTCGCCCTTGCCATAGCCGGTGGAGCCGCCCATCAAAGCCGCCCCCACCTGGGAATACAGGCGCTGGAGATCCTCCCTGTCCTTCGCGGAGGAAATTGCGAGTACGGTGAGCCCGGCTCCGGTAAGGGCGGCTTTCTGTTCCTCAGAAAGGCTTTCGTCGGCCAGGACCAGCGTGGAACCCGTGTTTTTGATTCCTTCCGGGTCTCCGGCGTCCACAGCGGGCAGGGGGCTCAGATCCTCCGTGGTGCATTCGGCGCAGCGTGCCTTCAGCTTGGTTTCATACCCGAGGGCCAGGACGACCTCAGCCAGATTGGGGGAAAGGACCGCCACCCCCTGCGGCTCAGAGGAAATGGTCACTCCGTTGATGGTCACAGGGAAATCCGTCGCCCCCGCGCCGGAGGTCACGTCGTTGTTCCCGCTGCAGGCGGTCATGGCGGAGAGAGCCGTCAGAAGGCACAAAAAGCAGCACAGAGCCCTTTTCAGAACGGCCCTCTGCCGCGAATCAGTTGTCGTGCGTATATTGTTCATCGGTATCATAACGAAGCTCCTATTTCAAATCATTCCAGAGGCATGCCGCGTCTGATCCTCGCCTCTGCATCGTCGATAAACTGCCTGGCGCAGCGGGGCGAACGCCCTCCCCGGGCGGTGGCCCAGCGTTCTGCCGCGGCCTCCAGCTCCTCCATGGAGAGGTGCTCCTCAAGCTCCCTTAAACGTGCCAGCTCCCGGACGATCTCCAGATACCGGGCCTTGTCGGGGAGCATGAAATTGATGGAAAGACCGAAACGGTCCGCCAGGGAAAGGGTCTCCTGAATGGTGTCGCCGCGGTGCACTTCGTCCCCTTCACGGTCCGAAAAGGTTTCCCGGATCAGATGCCGCCTGTTGGAAGTAGCGTAGATGAGGGAGTTTTCCGGCCGGACGGCCAGGCCCCCTTCCAGCACGGCCTTCAGGGCCGCATATGTATCCGTTTCCTTAGAGAAGGAAAGATCGTCGATAAAGATGATGAATTTCATGGGAATGGACGCGATCTGGTCTACCAGCCGGGGGAAATCCATCAGCGATTCCTTCGGCATTTCGATCACCCGCAGTCCCCGGGGATAAAACTCGTTTAGCATGGCCTTGACGGTGGAGGATTTGCCCGTTCCCCTGTCCCCGTAAAGGAGACAGTTGTTGGCGGGGAGGCCCTCCAGAAAGGCCAAGGTATTATCGATAGCCATCTGACGCTGCAGTTCATAGCCTTTCAGGTCGGAAAGCCGGGTCTTATCCGGGAAAGCCACCGGCTGTATGGCTTTGTCTCTCCAAATGAAGGCTCTGTAGCGGGCGTACATGCCGCAGCCGTTTTTCCTGTAATACTCCGCCATGGAGGCGATGCAGCTTTTCAGCTCTCCCTGAAGGGCCTTTACGGGGCTTCCGGTTTTCCAGGCGGGCAGCTCCAGCCCCTCCGGGTTGTCGATGGGGGAATCATACAGCAGTTCCTGCGGAGTAAGAGCGGAAAGTTCCAAAATGATGCGGAGATCCCGTTCCACGCCCTTCAGCATGGCGGAAGGAAACTCCCGCGCGCCCCCAGCCGCCGCCAGAGAGAAGGCGTTTTCATCGAACAGGGCGGTGCCGGTGAGACAGTCTGCAAAATTTTCGCTGAATCCCCGCTCGCAGAGAACGGCAAAAAAGTTGCCCCAGGCCTTCAGAAATCCTTCTTCGCCTTCCGCGCGCAGCAGGCGGTAGAAAGCGGCCGGGACTGTGCGGTGCAAGATCCCTTTATAGATAGAAAGGGAAGCCATTTTCATGGCGGCCTCTTTTCGTTTGCTCATATGGCGCAAGGTCTCCCTTCAGCCCGCTGTATTGCCGCCGGTTTTCCGGCCGCAGAAGGGCATTTTGCCCCTTTTTTCGCCGGGCTTATACATATCTATTCTACCCTTTTTCAACAGTTTGTGTCAAGCATAGAGGAATGTTTACAAATATTTCATGATTTTTGCTCTTTGGCAAGGGACATGGGGGAAAGGGAAGAGGGGGTATTCGCAGAGAGCTTGCAGGGAGCGGGAGAATCCGGTATACTATTCACATATGCACCGCGGCTGCAAAAAGCTGCAAAAATATGCGCTGCAGAAAAGAGGCGGGTCGCCGCTTCGCACGGAAGGGCAGAGGAAATCAGGATAACAGGGAAGAGGCTGAAGAGAGTGAAAAAAGCGGGAAAAGAAAGAGCAGATATATATGATGTGAAACCGGGGAAGAAAGAACGGCGCAGGGGGAAAGAGAAAGGGAGGCGCCGGGGCGCCTGGCTTTTGGCGGCCTGTCTTCTGCCGGGGCTTCTTCTCGCCGGATGCCGGGGGGATTCGGGCTCCCAGCCGGATGCGGGAGCCATCTTCCGGGAGGCGTATGCCAAAGCGGAGGACGCGGCGGGCAGCACCTCCTGGTATGAGAGCCGTTTTTCCTTTTCCCCCAGCGGAGCGGGCGCTCTGACAGACGGTCTTACAGACGGCTCGGAACATGCGGACGGCGCAGCGAGCGGGGAGACTTCGGGTTCTCAGGCCGATGGAAGCCGGGAATATTCCCGGCGGAGCGACGCCGTCTATCGGAAAGCTCCCTTCGGCCTGTATACGGTCTCCGTGTCCAACGCGGCGGGGACCCCCGGCACCCTGGAAAGCTACGCTGTAGAAGGAGACGGGGAATTTCTGCTCTATACTGCTTCCGGGGAGGAATGGACGAAGTCCTCCTCTAAGGAGCTGGATACCAGTCCCAAGGAGCAGGTGGAGCTTTTGAAGCTGCTCTCGCAGGCCACATCCCAGAGCTATCTGCGCGAGGAAGAATACGGCGGCGCCATGTGTCATAAGCTGGAGATGACCTTCACGGGCGAGGCCCTGCGGAACGTTGTAGAAACGGTGGTTTCCGCCTCCGGGATGGATATCTCCGGCAGCGGGCTTTCGGGGCTTTTGGTGGAGAGCCTCTCCAACAGAGAGGACGGCGACGCGGTGAGAGGATACTGCTGGATCGAAAAGGATACGGGTCTTCTGGCTTACCTGGAAATCGACGCGGGAGAGATCCTGCAGAAGACCTTTTCCTCCATCGACGGCGCTGAAAACGGCGTGACGATAGAGGAATGCAAAATTACAGGAGGTTTCACAGAGGTTGAGGGAGGCACTTTCCCCGACCTTCCGGAGGAAGCTCAAAGCGCTTCCTCTACAGAAGCGGTGGGATGATTTTCGGCCAGGCAGCGGAAAAAGAGGGAGCGGATAAACCGCTCCCTCTTCCGGCAGAGTG
>URRG01000236.1 GCA_900550095.1 uncultured Oscillospiraceae bacterium | reverse complement strand
AAAAAGCTTATGCTCCAGATAATGGGCGGTTCCGTCCGGCACACGACGGACCGCAGTTTCTCCTTCGATCTGAAAGGCTGTGTTGACAGAACCGAAATCCGCGGCAAAGGATGCGAAAGCAGAGCTGTTGTGCTCCTTGGGATATACGTATATAGTGAGGCCGGTGGAATGCCGTATCTTATAATATAAATCTCCCGTGAGACGGCTACGTACCGTTTCCACAGATGTGGGCTTCACGCTTCCTCACCTCCGTTTCCGATCAGGCTGAATACTGTATCCAGCTTCACAGCAGAAGCGGCTTCTATAATAGCGTCCCGGTCCACTCTTTCCATCTCGTCCTTGGCTTCCTGGGGGCTGAGAAGGGAACCTGTGAGAATCTGAGAAAAATACCAGCCCTCCAAAGCGCTGAGAGAATCAGAAAGAGAGGTGTAGCTGTTGCGCATACTCTTTTTCACAGAGAGAATCTCTTCTTCGCTGAACTCGCCCTGTTTCATTTTTTCCAGCTGCGCCAGGATTTCCTTCTCCACCCGGCCCAAATTCCGGCTTTCCGCTCCGCTTTGCACGTACAAAATCCCCTTTGCGCTGCTGAAGCTCGCGCTGCAGTAATAGCAGAGACTGAGCTTTTCACGGACATTCATAAACAGTTTGGATGTAGGAGTTCCGCCGAACATGCCGATCATGACTTTTGCAGCCGCCATGCGCGGGCTTTGAGGCGTTATCCCCGTCTGAAATCCCATGACCAGTTTTGACTGCGCTACCCCGGCGTTTTCGGCTACATGACGGAGCTCCCTCTCCTTTTTCAGAGGAAGGCTTTCATATTCGAAAATATCTTTGCGTTGAATGAGTGCAAAAGCTTCGCGGAAGACCGCTTCTATGCCTGAAGCGTCGCAGTCGCCCAAGGCCAGAATTTCCACCTGAGAGGTTTTGAGAAGGCGTTCCCAAGCTTTTGTAAGTTCTTCCGGCATAAGGGCTTCGATTCCTTCCTTGGTACCATATGGATTCAATCCCCAGTCTTCCCCATCCGCAAGCAGTCCTTCGCAGCGTCTTCTGGCATAAAGACGCTTATCGTTCATATCTGAATCGATCAGTTCGCAGATCTGCCGCTTTTCCTGCCGGATATCTTCCTCTTTAAACTTTCCCTCTGAAAAAGCGGGATCAAACAGCAGTCCTTTCAGCAGCCTGGCCAGCTCCAGAGACATATCCTCCCCCATAAACGCATACCGGCTGGAAAGCCCTGTAACAGAGAAAGAGAGAATATGAGCGTCCCCTATTTTTCCGGCGTCCGCATTGAGTCCGGCTCCATAAAGATCGTCCAGCCTGCGGCTGAGCTGGGTGAAATCCGGATACTCTCCTCCCGCCCTTCCCATTAGAAACGGCAGCATAGCATTGGCGCATACCGTAGTCTCACAGAGAGGCAAGAGAAAATGCACGGATATCCGCATTGTTTTGAATTTTGGATCCTGAATCTCCGAAAAATGTACGCCTTTTTCTATACAACGGCGTATGCAGTGCAGCATTCGCTTCATCTCCGATTGCTTTAAAATTCCGATCTCTTTAACGACTTAAAACCAGTCGTCCCGTCTTGAGCCGGCGTCAAAGACATATATAAAGCCGGCGCGTTTATCAAGATGCGAATCGCAGGGTATGACGAGAAAGATCACTGCCCGATCAGCCCTCCAGTTCACGACCAGTTCCGCAGGTTTTCTTTCTACTTTAGAGTATGGACTTAGACGCTTCTTCCCATACAATACTAGATAACGCCTCAAAACGCTGCGGGTGCTCTTCCACTGCCGCCTTTATTACAAAGACCAGGCATACCAAAGCGCCGAACCGCCATATGCCTTCTTTTTGAAGGGCCGGCCTTTTTCTGTTATCTGTGTATGGGATATTCGGATTTTATATACAATGGCATCTGTACACGTAGAAATGTACTGCGCACATTATACCACAACTCTGCTTTTAAGAAAAGAAAATTTATTCTTCTTTGTGCATGTTCATACAAAATCGTTGTTCTTTATTCTTGCAGCTTCTATTTCAGGATGATATAATTCACATAAAGAGAGCTTTTTTAAATCTATATTACAGGCTATCTGGAGCTGAGAGTATATCCAGAATAAATCGCGGCCCATTTTCTGAAACAGTACGGCCAAAGGAGGAAAAACAGTATGCAGACGCAATCCTTGGCGGGGAATCCGTACGGAAAGCCCTTTGAGTTTGAAGGCTCCAGAGAACACGGGATCCTGATGATCCACGGATTTACAGCCACTCCCGGTACACTGTATCCCATGGGAAAAGCATTGAACGAGCAGACGGGGTTGTTCATCAAAGGGATTCTTCTGCCCGGCCATGGGACGACGGCGGAGGATATGGCTTCTACCCGGTGGCACGATTGGCTCAGGGCCGCGGAAAATGCCTATGACGAAATGAAAAGCACCTGCAGGACTGTCAGTGTTGTTGGTCTCTCCATGGGTGGAACGCTTACCCTTCTTCTTGCGGAAAGGAGGTCTCTTCGTTCAGCGGCGGCGATAGCTCCGGCTCTGTCGGTATATAACCGAAAAAGCTGGCTGGCAGGTTTGTTCTGGCCGTTTGTACGGTATACAGAAGAAACAGAATACGTACCCAAGAAGGATTTCCTCAATGACTATAATATTTCTTATAGAAAAACGCCGGTTCGCTGTGCGGCGGACTTGAACCGGCTCATGCGGACGGCATACAGAAATCTTTCGAAAATCCACTGTCCGCTTCTGATAGCCAAGGCGGGAAGAGATGAAACTGTCCGTCCTGAAAAAATTGACCGGATACCGGGCAAAGCCGGCGGGCCTGTGAAGATGCTGACGCTTCCTCAAAGCCCCCACGTTTGTACATTAGGGCCTGAAAGGGAAATGCTGTTCCGAGAGACAGCGGAATTTTTTCAGACGGTTCCGGAGGGAGCTTCGATATGACCAGCGGTGCGATCCGTATGCCGGAATATGTGCGAGAGGCCCTTCTGCGCCTGCGGAAAGCCGGGTATGAGGCATATCCTGTGGGTGGCTGCGTCCGCGATTCTCTTTTGGGAAACGATCCATATGACTGGGATATCGCCGCCTCTGCCCTTCCGGACGAAATGAAAGCGGTGTTCGATGGCTGCCGTATCCTTGAAACAGGGCTGAAGCATGGAACGCTCACCGTATTTCCCAGGCCTGAAGCTCCCTCTGTTGAGATCACCGCCTTTCGGGTGGATGGAGATTATATGGATCACAGGCATCCTGAAAGGGTCGAATTTACCAGAAGCATCCAGGAAGATCTGGCGCGAAGAGATTTTACCATAAACGCAATAGCGCAGGGAGAGGACGGCCTGATTGATCCCTTTGGGGGCGTTTCAGATCTGCGGAACGGATGGATCCGCTGTGTAGGAGAACCGGAACGCCGTTTTGAAGAAGACGGCCTTCGGATTCTTCGCGGACTGCGGTTCGCCGCCGTGCTGGGCTTTTCCGTTGAACCCGGCACGGCGGCAGCCATGGAAAAAAAGCGAAAGCTTCTTCACTGTATTGCTCCGGAGCGGATTTTTTCAGAGCTGAAAAAGCTTCTTTGCGGAAAAAACGCGCCGTACGTCCTGCGGAAGCACAGGAATGTGATCTGTGAAATTATGCCGGAGCTTACCCTGATGTATGGATTCGATCAGCACAATCCCTTTCATTGCTATGACGTGTGGGAACATACGCTGCATGCTCTGGGGAATACTCCTCCGCTCTTTTCTCTTCGGATGGCGGTTCTTCTGCACGACGCTGGAAAACCGTATACATTTTCGCAGGATTCTAATGGAACAGGGCACTTCTATGGCCATACAAAAAAAAGCGCAGAGCTTGCGGAAACACTGCTCAGCCGTCTCAGGGCGGACAGCGCCGCAAAGGAGAGAATCATATTCTTGGTCGCCCGGCATGATCTTTCTCTTTTGCCCGATGAAATTCTCTTAAAAAAACGCCTTCAAAGGTTCGGAGAGGAGAATATTCGGGATCTTTTTGCGATACAGAAGGCCGATGTTCTTGCCTTGGCTGGGCCGGAAGAAAAACTGAAAGAGCTGGATGAGGCGAAAATTGTTTTTGAGAAAATATTAAAAGAACGGCAGTGCTTTACCATGAAAGAGCTTATGATCACGGGTGAGGATTTAAAGGCGTATATGGCTCCCGGCCCGGACATGGGGAAACTTCTGTCCTGGCTTCTGAATAGTGTGATAGAAGGCGTTTTGAAAAACGATAAAGACGTATTGCTTCGCGCGGCCCGGGATTGGCTTAAAAAATGAAAGCGTCACAGCTCCGTGGTATGGATACAGATGGATGAATACGCCTGGGATGGAATGAAAGAAGCTTACAACAGATGAAACAGCAAACCGGCTTTTCATAATCCATATCATGAGCTGCGAAAAGCGAATCGATATATCAGCACACATAAAAAAGGCGTCCGATCTGCAGCATA
>URRG01000235.1 GCA_900550095.1 uncultured Oscillospiraceae bacterium | reverse complement strand
TTTCCTGAAAAATCAATATAGCCGATAGCTCCTCCATAGATGCCGCGCTTATTGTTTTCCAGCTCCCCAATCAACTGGCAGGCGCGGATCTTCGGGGCTCCCGAAAGAGTCCCCGCAGGGAGCACAGCTTCCACCGCGTCCAGAGCATCCAAGCCCTCCCGAAGCTCGCCTCTGACCGTGGAACCGATATGCATCACATGGGAATACCGCTCAACGGAATGGAACTTTTCCACCCGAACTGTACCGAAGCGGCTTACCCTTCCCAGATCGTTGCGCCCCAGATCCACCAGCATATTGTGTTCCGCCAGCTCCTTTTCATCATGAAGCAGTTCCTGCTCCAGCGCTTTGTCCTCTTCTTCTGTTTTTCCTCTGGGTCTGGTTCCAGCCAAAGGGAAGGTGTGCAGAACGCCGTCCTCCAGCTTTACGAGGGTCTCCGGGGAAGCTCCCGCCACCTCCACATCCGTTCCGCAAAAATAAAACATATAGGGCGAAGGGTTTGTTGTGCGCAGAATACGGTAGGCATTCAGAAGGCTGCCTTCAAAGGGAGCGCTCAGCCGGTTGGAAAGAACGATCTGAAAGATATCTCCCTCCCGGATATACTCTTTGGCTTTCTCCACCATTCGGCAATAGTCCTCTTTTTCAAAAAGCGGCTCCACTTTTCCTAACAGCCTCCCACCGGGCTCCCGCTTTCTCTCCCCTTCCCGGAGAAGACCGCAAAGCTGCCTGAGCTCCAACACAGCCCGGTTATAGACGCTTTCCGGTTCATCCAGGGGCATATTGACGATCAGGATGATCTTCTGCCGGAAATTGTCAAAGGCGATCACCTTGTCAAACAGCATGAGATCCACATCCTTGAAGGCCTCCGTATCCTGAACGGAGCTCCTGGCAGCCGGTTCGCTGTAGCCCAGATAATCGTAGGAAAAATATCCTACCAGCCCACCGGTAAAAGGCGGAAGATAGGAAAAACGCGGGCTTTTATAGCCAGCCAGAATTTGGCGGAGAACCGCGGAAGGCTCCTCCGTATCTATAGAAAGCCCGCCCACCTTCATCTTCCCCGCCGTGCAGGTGATCTCCATTTTCGGGTCGAATCCCAAAAAAGTGTAGCGCCCCCATTTTTCCTTTTCCTCTGCCGATTCCAGCATAAAACAGTGGGACGATATATTTTTCAATATTCGCACCGCTTCAATGGGAGTCAGGATATCCGAGAGAATTTCACAGCTTACCGGCAACACATTGTATCTGCCGCTTTCCGCGATCCTTCGTACCTCCTCAAAATCAGGCGATACCTTCATACTCTTTCCCTCCTGTAAATAGAAAGCTCCTTTGACCTCTCTGTCAAAGGAGCTTTCTGCAAAAAAACAGCCCTCGACAGAATCTTTTTCTGCCAAGGGCGAATTCATCTTAAATCCGCGGTGCCACCTTGTTTCGCGGAAAGCTTCCGCGCGCTTTGCGAAGTACCAGCATACTTCCGGCAACTAACGTATGCCCACACGTCGCAGAATACTAAGCTTCCGCCTTTCCCTGCGCCCTCCGCGGCCCATTTGACGACTTGTTTTCTGCCCGGTTCCCAGCACCCCAGGCTCTCTGTGAGAGCATCATCGCCGTTATTCCCGCTTCATCGGTTTATTATTCACTTTTCTGTGAAGCTGTATTAAAAATAGCACGACATAAGCTCTTTGTCAAGGATTTCTTCATCGGAAGGCTCCAAATCCCAGCAGAATGGAAAGAGCTCCCAAGGTTTTTCCTTGTTTTTTTGCCGTTGCCCAGGTATACTGAATTCTATATAGAAAAACAAAAAACATAGGGAGGAATTTGTATGAAACAACTCGCAGACTCCATAGTCATCGGCTCCGTTACAACCAAAAACCGGATTGCCGTCCCACCTATGGTATGTTTTCACTGGTCCGACGACACAGGCCGCGTGACTGAAAAAAATGTGGAGCACTACCGGGCCATGGCAGCAGGAGGCGCCGGGCTCATCATCGGGGAGGCCACCTGCGTCACTAAGAGAGGCCGCCTGCATGAGACCCAGCTGGGGTTATGGGAGGACAGCCAGACAGAGGGATGGAAACGCCTGGCGGATACTGTGCATGCTTACGGCACCCCTTTTTTCGTGCAGCTGCACCATTCCGGTGTGTCGGGCATTGACCCGGAAGCAGATTGCCCCAGCGATTATGTACCTTTGGAAGGCTCCAAGGCCTGCCGGGGCCACGAAATGAGCGCTGCTCGCATAGAAGAAATCCAGGAAGCGTTTGTAAAAGCCGCTCTGCGGGCCAAAAAAGCCGGGCTGGACGGCGTTGAACTTCACGGCTGCCACAGCTATCTCATCTGTCAGTTCCTAAACAAAAACATCAACCGCCGAGAGGATATCTATGGGCAGAAAGAAGAGACCTTTGTCCTGGAGATCCTAAGAGGCATCCGGCAGGCCTGCGGACCCGATTTTGTGGTTGGCATCCGTTTGGGAGCCTTCGAGCCCACCCTGAAGGACGGCATCCGCCACGCCGCTGCACTTAGCAACTATGTGGACTTTATTGATGTCTCCTATGGCTTCAATGGGGAAAGTTCCCCCGAAGCACCGGAGGATTTTCCCTATTCCGCTGCCTTTTACGGGGCTCAGGAAATCAAAAAGGTTCTGCCAAACACGCCCATATTTGGGGTTGACGGCATCACCAGTGGGGAAGAAGCCCGAGGCGTTTTGGAAAAAACAGGAATCGATATGGCGGATGTTGCCCGGGGCTTCCTGGTGAACCCCAATTTCGCCAACGACGTTCTGGCAGGAAGAGACTGCGGGAAATGTCTTCACTGCAAACCCGCCTGCCGCTGGAGCCCCTTCCTAAACGACGGAACAGTGAACTGCCCTGGCCGAACGCTCTTTCTCCGCAGGCAGGAATCCCGGTAAAGCCGTCTAATCACAGCCAGACATCCTTTGCCGGATCTCAGAGGCAGAGCCGGCAGAGATACCGCGTTATGCCGCTGTGGTATACATCTCCCAGCTCCTGGATAGAAAATCCATATTTTCGGTAAAACCCAACAGCGTCATCATCCGTCTCCGCCAAGATCATCCTCATAGGAAGCTGCCTTCGGCAGGCATTCAGCATCTGGCAGCCAAGCCCCTCCCCTCTCCGGAAAGGAAGCACCGCAAAATCCAAAATTTCATAGGTGCTCTCTCCCTCTTCGCGAAGAATGAGAATTCCAACAGGCACTTTTTCCTCCATATAAGCCAACGCCAACACGTGCGGATCCCTTTCATAGCCTGCGATCCGTCTTTGTATTCTTTTTTTCGTAGGGTTATATACGCTGGAAGTAAGGAGCTTCCAAAATACCCGTTTCTGGAGATGCCTTTTTACGTCACAAAGCTGCATTCTATTGCTCTCCATTCCGCCAATCATATGGTTTCCAACGCCGTCTGCATACTTTCCATTTTCGGTCTGCATGGATCCAGACCGCTTTTGCATTTCAGCCTTTTTGAGGCTTGGCCCTTCCCGCTTCGGCAGCCATCTTTCCCATAAGAGCAAGATCTTCCCTGCAGATCAAACCCGATCGGCAAAGGCTTTCCACCAGTTCTCTGTGCGTTTCTTCATCGTACCATTCCAGAAGCCACTCGTTGAAATACCAATCCAGAGCATGAGGATATTTCTCGGAAATATAGCCGGGGTAAACTCCATCCATTTCCCGGATAATCTCCTGCGTGTCGATCTCTTCCACAGGCCTGTATGTGCCATAGTGGATCACGTGCTTTTTCGACAACCTGCCGGTGGTTTCTTCCACGGGCCTTTCCGAATATCCCAATACTACCTGAATCACAGGGAAACAGTATTTTTCCGGCATATGCAGAAGCTTTTTGATTTCCTCCGGATGATGCCTATGAGAAAAATTCGTTACTAACGAATCGATCCCCATGGATTTTGCTGCGACCACTGCCGTCTGAGCCGCCGCGTGGACATCATACAGGGAAATGAGAAAATTATACAATCGGTTGGTAGGGTAAAAATCCCTGTATCCCAGCGCTTCGGCGCAGCGGACGATACGGGTGTGGTCTACAGCATACACAAGACACACGCCGGAGCTGCCGGAAGATTCCCCGCCTGTAATTTTCTGAAGAGTTTCCGGATCGTCCACTACGATCACGGAATAATCCGTAAGATTATCGCTGTTGGCCGTTCGCAGACTGTGTTCAACGATGGTTTCAATGTCCTCACGGCTCACTTTCTTTTCGCTGAAGCCCCAATGGGTGGTGCGCAGGGACGCAATGGTTTTCAGCGTCTCGTTCTTTTGCATTACAATTCCTCCTCTTTTCTGTTTTCTATTTGTTGAAGGGGATCACTCCTGGAAATCCTCTTCTGCGAGATCCCCTTTATAGAATTCTTCCAGCCCACAGTAAAAACGACCGCCTACGGGAGAAAACTCCAAAACGCAGTAGTCCGGGTCGTCTATGCCCTCCGGATAATACTGCTCGTCCCCTGCTTCCCAGACCCGCTCCCGGGCCTCCCGG
>URRG01000234.1 GCA_900550095.1 uncultured Oscillospiraceae bacterium | reverse complement strand
AGTACTTTCTGGCGGTTGCAAGGGAAGAAAGCGTTTCCGGAGCAGCGGCCTTTCTGCACCTGTCCCAGCCGACCTTGTCCCGCCAGCTCAAGGATTTGGAGGATGAGCTCGGCAAACGGCTGTTCATCCGCGGCAGCCGGAAAATCACCTTGACGGAAGAAGGGATGCTGCTTCGCAAGCGGGCGGAGGAAATCGTGCAGCTCATGAGAAAAGCCGCGGCGAGCATAGTCCAGCACACCCGGTTGGAGGCTTTCCGCAGAAGCCTGCCTTCCCATTTCCGAAGGAACCCTTCCGGGATCTGAGGCGGGAAAGGCGCGGCGGCCCCCATCCCTTCTGCTGCTCCTGCGGCGTTTATACCGTTCGTACCGTTCATGCCCCCGGGAATTCCCTGTCCCTGAAACGGCCCGTATGCCCCCCAGTGAACAGGGCCGGGAACGGGATTTTCCGGCCTGTTTGGCGCTCCGAAAGCGCCGTCTTCTCCCTGCCCGGCGCAGCCCTCCGTCCGTTCAGACCCGCCCCGGGAAAGACGGCCCGCTTCTTCTTCAGGGGGATATGGATTTCTGTATGGTCCCATCATGCATTCCTCTTTTCCATGAGATCCGGCGCGTCTGCGGGAAAGCCTCCTCTTCCGCTTCCGCGCCCTCATACGCCTGCGGCTTCCGACGCCCCTTCTGCGCCGCCCGGGCCCGCAGAGAAAGGGAAAAGCGCCTCCGCGCCCCTTTTTCCGCCCCGGCAGTATGTAGATTGTAACACAGAAGCCGCGGGGCCCGCAAGAGAAGGAAAATTTCATAAGATTTCTATAGTCAACACATTGTTTTTGCAGTATAATAAGAGAATCCGGGATCCGGCCGCTCACCCCGGCCCCTTCAGAAGGCTTCCGCCTTTTCGCCCGCAGGCTTAGGCGGGCCGCCGGTCCAGTAAAATACAAAATGAAAGAGACAGGATGTTTACGTATGAAACGATTTGCTTCCCTCTGCGCAGTCCTTCTTCTCGTGGTTTTCTCCGCCCTTCCGGTTTTCGCCGCGGGGGAATCCTCGGAAGCGGGCAGCTCCTCTCAGGCTCCTTCTGCTTCTTCCGCTTCCTCTGCTTCTTCCAAAACAGAGGAAGGCACGGAATACGCGATTCCGGAGCTGAACATAACCGTCCGTATTCCGGACTCCATGTATGTCTTTGAGAAGGATAAATTCACCCTGAGCGACCCGAACCTTTCCAAGGCCGGCGTCACCGACCTCAATGAATTTTCTGAAAAATTCACCCAGTACAACCTTCAGCTGGACGCCATCTCCGAAGACGCTTCCCTCGAAATAGGCTTCTATAAAAAGGAGACGGAAGAGACCCAGTCCTACTATAACCTCAAGGATCTCTCTGAAGAGGAATACGGAAAATTTTTAGAAAAAATGCAGCCGGACGACGCCTATCAGGAGGAAAACAACCTGAGCATGGAGGTGGAAAGCTACGACGAGCATCCCGAAACCCGCTTCTTCATCACCCGTATCGAAATGGATAAAAGCGAGGCTTACAACCACTCCATTTCAGAGGTATGCTACGCCACTATTATAAACGGCTATACCCTTACCGTAGACGCTGTGGTGCTCGACGCCAAAATCAGCCCCGAGCAGGAAGCCCTGGTCAAGCAGATCGTGGACAGCATCCACATCACCAAGCTGATCGACAAGTCGGAGGCGGAGTATATTTCCGCCCAGCTCTCTCCCCAGGATTATTTCACGGCTTTCGGTTCCCTGGCCCTCATCGTCGGCGTGATCGTGGCCCTGATCGTTTCCCGTGCCAGCCGCAAACGTGCGGAAAGGCAGCGCCGCCTGCTGGCGGACAGGCTGGCCCAGTACCGCTTTGAAGAGCAGGAAAAGCAGGAAAAAGCGGCGGAAGAAGGCCGCACCATTCCCGAGCCGGAGACGATCTGCAGCAACCGGACGGAATACTCCGAAGCAGCCGTACGCAGCTTTATCGCCTATCATGTGTCGCACAGAAGGCTTCCCACCATCCTTATCTACACGGTCGTATCCATTGCGTTCCTGCTGTTTGCGGCCCTTTCCAATATGGACATAGTCATGCGGATCCTTTTGGCCGCCATGGCCGTCGTCATCCTGGTCTGGGAGCTCCTCATGCCCAGCAAGCTGAAAAAGGCCCAGATGGCTCTTCTCAAGAGTTCCCCCAACAAGCGCAACGAATACTACTTCCACAAAAAAGATTTCCGAGTAACGGGTATGCAGTCCTCTTCTCTGTATCCCTATTTCCAGATCACCCATGTGGGCGAAAATAAGGAATACTTCTTCCTGTATTTCGGAGAGGAAACGGCCTACTATGTTTCCAAATCAGGCTTCACGGGAACGGACGCGGATGCCTTCCGTGATTTTATCCGTGAACGCATAAAGCAGGCGTAAAACCTGCGGCCCTCCCCCTGTATACACCCTCAAGCCCCGCGGAGTTCTTTGCAAGGCTCTGCGGGGCGTTCTGTTGCCTGCAAACCGCTTTCTATGACTTTTATCTCTGACACAATCGCTCTATCAACGAAATCGAAAAAATCCCAAAAGGAGGCAAAATCCCGGAAAAACGGCGCAAACTATTTCTGAGGCCGCCCGCTGGATTTCGTCTTGACTTGTGCGGGGAAACAGCCGTATAATCGAGTTGCTGAAAATCTTCCGGCTGCCGTGTCCCCCGCTCAGACTGCAGGGCATGGGATTCCCATCCAAAAAAGAAGCCGAAACCGGCGGGGCAGAAAAACGGAGAAGCGAAAACCAGAAGGGCCGGAAGGTCTGAAAAGGGGCCTGTTTTGCAGAAAAAGGGGGAGGAGCCCATCCTGCAGCTGCAGAAGCAAACGCCGGCGGCGCCGCAGGGAGGAAATCAGCGCCCTATACGGCGCGGGCTCCGCTGAGCGGCAATTCTCAAAATACCGGCGCATCCGCTGTATTTGAGACAGGTCCGGCATGACCGGCATCGCAGTATGTGCTGTGCGGACAAGTACGCACAGCGGCGGCACATGTATGCAGCCTATACGGTATGCGCAACATATGCGATACGCAATATGCAGTATATACAGAAAATGGAGAAAATCTATGAACCGAGAAAAAGCAGTGATTCTTACGGATTCCGGGTGCGACGTGCCCCAAAACCTGCGGGAGAGGTACGATATCCGGGTCCTTCCCCTGAAAATCATCTATCCGGAAGGGGAATACCTGGATCAGGTGACCATTACGGCCCAGGATGTATACGACCGTTTTCCGGAAACGCCTAAAACTTCCCTTCCCGACGGAGAAGCCATCCTGGGCGCGCTGGACAAGGCTCGGGCGGACGGCTATGAAAAAGCTCTGATCGTCTGCATCTCCTCCGGGCTTTCGGGGACATATTCCCTGATCCGCACCGTCTGCGAGGAATACAAGGGGATGGAGACCTTCGTGCTGGATACCCGGAACATCTCCATCGGAAGCGGGATGCTGGCCCTTCTGGCGGCCCGCTGGCTGGAGCAGGGCATGAGCTGGCCCGCCCTTTTGGACGAGCTGCCAAAGCAGATCCCCAACTCCAAGGTCTTTTTCTGTGTGGATACGCTGGAATACCTGCGCAGAGGAGGCCGCTTGGGGCTGGTGGCCGCCGTCATGGGAACAGCCCTGAAGCTCAAGCCCATCATCTCCTGCAACGAAGAGGGCGTCTATTATATCGCCGACAAGACCCTGGGCCGGAAGCAGTCCATAGACCGGCTCCTGAAAATGGCTGCCGCCTTTGCAGGGGATGCGGATCCCTGCGGCCTGGCCGTCATGAACGGCGCGGCCCCGGAGGAAGCGGAGGCTTTGTGCGCGCCCCTGCTGGAAAAGGTCCCGCTGGGCCGGATCCTCACAAAAGGGCAGATCAGTCCGGCGCTTGTGGTGCACACAGGCCCCGGCCTTTTGGGGATCGGTGTGCTGAAGCGTTGATTTTTGGCCTTCCGCCCTTCCGCCCTTTCGCCCTTTCGCCCTTCCGCTATCCCTTCTCTGATCATTCCGCTGTTCCACTGGCCTTCTTTCCCGCTGTCTCTCTCATCTGACCGCCACGCTCCCGTTCCTCTGCCTCTTTGCTCCCCTGCCTCCTTGCTTCCCTGATCATCCCGCTTATCCATCTCCTTCCGCCTCCGCAAGGGAGCTCTCTTGTTCCCGTGCCGGCGTATACCCGCCTCCCCCATTCGGAGCAAAAATCTCCGCAGCAGGCGGCGCTCCGGTAAAAAGTATACGAAAAAACAGACTTACGATGCCTGCGGCGCTTACGGGACGTTCACGGTACATACGGCACATAACGATTTATGTACTATACCGTATGTACCGCATACCCTTATTGAAGAATGCCATGGAGAACATGGAATGCACGGTATGCACAGAATACAGGAAGGCGCACCATGCCTAAAAGTGTTTCTGAAAAGCAGAAACACTTTTTTCTTTGCCCGAACGCCCTTTTCCGTGCTATTCCCCCTCCATGGGCTGCAATGGGAGACAAGCCGATAGGCTGATAAT
>URRG01000233.1 GCA_900550095.1 uncultured Oscillospiraceae bacterium | reverse complement strand
TTCTGGATGTGGCTGGCGGCCTTTTTCGGCATGGCTACCAAATACGCGGAGGGCGTTCTCGCCATCCGGTATAGGACGATCGATGCAGAAGGGCACGTCCTGGGAGGGCCTTTCTACTATATCCGGAACGGGATGGGCCCGAAATGGAAGTGGCTCGCAAAGCTTTTCGCGTTTTTCGGTATGTGCGTGGGTCTTTTGGGGATCGGCACCATGACCCAGGTAAACGGCATCGCGTCGGCTGTGAACACCGCCTTTGACGCGAATAACCAGTGGTGCGTGTCCCTTTTCGGCAGGGAATATTCCTGGACGGTGGTCATCGCCGCCGTCGTGGTGACCTTGGCGGTGGCTTTCGTTGTGATCGGCGGCCTGAAGAGGATCGCTAGGGTTTCGGAAGTGGTCGTACCCTTTATGGCCGTCCTCTACATTTTGGTGTGCGGAGCTATTTTGATTCTCAACGCCTCAGAGATTCCGGCGGCTCTGGGAGAGATCTTTGCGGACGCCTTTGGCCTGCGCGCGGCGGCGGGCGGCGCTCTGGGGGCTATGATGGTGGCTATGCAGATGGGGATCGCCCGGGGGATCTTTTCCAATGAAGCCGGTCTCGGCAGCGCGCCCATCGCCGCGGCTGCGGCCAAAACAAACCACCCGGCGCGGCAGGGGCTTGTCTCTATGACGGGGACCTTTATCGACACCATCATCGTATGCACTATGACGGGGATAACCATTGTCCTGACCGGCTCTTGGGATAAAGGACTGGACGGAGCCGCCGTTACGACCCGTGCCTTTCAGGAGGGGCTTCCTCTTCCGGCGGAGGTCAGCTCTTTTCTGCTGATGGTCTGCCTGGTGTTCTTTGGCTTTACCACTATATTGGGGTGGGATTATTACAGCGAGCGCTGCCTGGAATATCTTTCCGGCGGCAGAAAAAAGGCGATTGTGGTTTTCCGGTGGCTGTATATCCTGGCGGTCCTTTTAGGGCCTTTCCTAACAGTTCAGGCCGTGTGGACCATTGCGGATATTTTCAACGCTCTTATGGCGATCCCGAATTTGATCGCCCTTGTTGCTCTGAGCGGCGTTGTGGCGGCGGAGACGCGCTCTTACTTCAACAGCCCGGAAAGCCGGCTGCGCAGGTGAATCTCTCAGGAATTTCATGTTTCCGATGGAACGGGGCGCTTTTCGTAAGCCGCACATATGAGGAAGATTCACAAATCCGGCTGTCCGTTCAAAATTTCCTCCTTGCGGAAACGCCTGAGCGTATGTATAGTGTAGGTGTAGGAAGAAACCGGCGCGCGTTTTGCTTTTAGGGCTTGAACGCGCGCAAAAGGGGAAAGCCTTTGGGGATTTCCCAGAAAAAGGAGGAGCTTGTTTTGAAACCGTTGAAGGACTATAGTTTTGTCAGAGGCTTCAACTACACCCAGAGCAATGTGTGGACGGATACCAATTTTTGGGAGGAATACGATCACGATATCGTAGACCGGGATATGGGATACGCCGAGCGGCTGAAGCTCAACAGCGCCCGGATTTTTCTGACCTATTCCTCCTATGTGAAAAACAGGGAGCAGTTTCTGGCCAATGTGAAAGACTTTGTGCGGACGGCGTGGGCCCACGGGATCACCACAAATCCCATTATCTATCACGGCATGCGCTTTCTGCCGGAAGATTTTGAGCCTGGAGCCTGGCGCAGCGGGAAGCCTCCAAAAACGCTGCTGGATAAAAGCTGCTGGGTATTGGGGGAACGGTATTTCGACGATCTTTATGAGGCTATCGGAAAGGAACCGGGGCTTTTGTTCTGGGATATTTCCAACGAGCCCGGATACCGCCGGAAATTGGACGACTGCTGCTGGTATCCGGAAGAGCCTGCGTACAGGCATGACCGGTATCCGGATGCGGCGCCCGACGGGGAAGAAATGAAAGAGCTCCGCTGGAGACAGGAGCTGGTGTGGGAGTTTATCCGCCATTTCTGTAAATATGTCAAAAGCCGGGATCCGGAAAACGCCATTGGCGTGGGGAATACATTTATATTTGAAACGGAGGCCAGCGGAACGGCCAATTTGGTGGATATCATTGTTTTCCACGATTATTATGAGACCCGAAGCCGTGTGCGGGAGATATACGACCAGGCGCTGGAACTGAGCCGGAAATACGGAAAGCCGGTAATCAATAATGAGACCTGCTGCATCGGCAGAGCGAACAATTACGATATGGTGCTGGAGCTTATTTCCGAATATCCCTTTGGCTGGTATGTGTTCGAGCTGATGATCGGCGCCGACGTCTGGAACCGGGTGCACGGCATAGTATATCCGGACGGAAAGGTGCGGGATCCTTCTATCGTCGCCGCCCTGTACGGCTTTTACCGCAAAAGAGACGAGGGCATCATCCTGCCTGACGTCAATCAGGAAAACCATGTGGATAAGCTCATCGGCTTTTCCAGAAGGGTTCTGGAAAAAACGAAAAACAGTTTCGCAGGGGACCGCAGCCATGACACGGAAGAGCTTCTGGAAGCCTGCGAATACGCGGCCAATCTCCTGGAAGGGGGCGAGCTTGTCCCTATGGCGTATCCGCCTACGGCAAGGGTGGAGGCTTACCGGCGTCAGGAGCGCCCGAACGCCGATGAAATCAAGGATTGGCTCATAGAAATGATCGAGACTCTGAAAAAGGCGTGCCATGTCCTTCCGTAAATAGAGGGCGGCCTGCCTCCGGAAAGAGCGTGCCTCGGGCGCGCTCTTTTTTCTTGACTTTCCTGCGGGAATTCATTAGGATAAAGGAGGCATAAAGAAACGCCGGACTTCCGGGCGGGAGATGCGGGGACAAGTCCATCCGCCTCCGGGCGAGGAATCTGGATACAATCAGGACAAAGGGGCATTAAGAGAAATGAGCGCAAAGGCCGTTAAGGCGGAAAAGAACAGAGGACAGGGAAGGATCAACGGGATTACGGAAGGGGTCATCTGGAAGCAGCTGCTTTCCTTTTTCTTCCCCATTGTTCTGGGAACATTTTTTCAGCAGCTTTACAATACTACGGATGCGGTTATCGTGGGGAATTTTGTGGGGAAGGAAGCCCTTGCGGCCGTGGGCGGTTCCACCGGCACGCTGATCAATCTGCTGGTGGGCTTCTTTGTGGGCCTTTCCTCCGGCGCTGCCGTGATCATTTCCCAGTATTACGGAGCCAGGAACATGGAGGACGTGGAAAAATCCGTGCATACGGCGTTCGCCCTTTCTATAACCGGGGGAGCGGTGATCATGATTTTGGGCATCGCTTTTTCCAGGTGGGCTCTCTCCGCGATGGGGACTCCCGACGATATTATAGAATATTCCCTTACCTATATGCGCATCTATATGCTTGGAATGATCCCTTCCCTCATCTACAATATGGGTTCCGGGATTCTGCGGGCCGTAGGGGACTCCAAACGGCCCCTGTATTTTCTCATAGCCAGCTGCATCGCCAATATTGTTTTGGATCTGCTCTTTGTGGTGGCGTTCGGCCTGGGCGTTGCAGGAGTGGGGATCGCCACCGTTCTTTCTCAGGTGATCAGCGCGGTTCTGGTGATGGCGGCCCTTCTGCGGACAGAGGATTCCTACAGGCTGTATATCCGGAGAATTCGTTTTACAGGCAGCATTCTGCGCCGGATCGTCACCATCGGTATCCCTGCGGGTCTTCAGTCGGTGATGTATTCCGTTTCCAATATCATCATTCAGGCCAGCGTCAATACCTTTGGAACAGATACCGTGGCGGCCTGGACGGCCTACAGCAAAATCGACGGCCTTTTCTGGATGATCATGGGGGCCTTCGGCGTCTCCATCATGACCTTTGTGGGGCAGAATTTCGGCGCGCAGAAGTATGCCCGCATCCATAAAAGTGTGCGGGTCTGCCTGGGGATGGCCTTTGGCGTGTCCGTTGCAATGAGCGTTCTCCTCTTATTTGCGGGCCAGTACATTTATCTTTTGTTTACGGACGACGCAAAGGTGATCGAGTGCGGCGTGACTATTCTGCGGTGCATGGTGCCCTACTACGCCACATATGTATGCATCGAGATCCTTTCCGGCGCCGTCCGCGGCACAGGGGACGCCGTTATCCCTATGCTGATGACCTGCGTAGGAGTTTGCGTTCTCCGCGTGGTATGGATTTTTGCGGCGGTGCCTCAGCACCACACCATCGAGATGGTATCCTACAGTTACCCGATTACCTGGGCCGTCACATCTTTGTTTTTCATCCTCTACTATTGGAAAGGCGGCTGGCTCAAGCGCCGGAGCATCGCCATGGGCTTCGGCTGGGAACCGGAAGCAGCGTCTTCCGGGAAGGAACCGGAGCCGCAAAAGCCCTGACGGGAAATCGAACGGGCGTCCCGCGTTTCTGGAAGACAAACCGTTCTGGCGGCAAAAAAGAAAGCCGTACCCGTCTGGAGTCTCGGACAGGTACGGCTTTCTGTCTTTAGATGGTTGAGCGAAACGAACAGAGAGCCGCCTGTTTGACGGGTGGCTGTGATGTTTCGCGCGGATAGCGGGT
>URRG01000232.1 GCA_900550095.1 uncultured Oscillospiraceae bacterium | reverse complement strand
GAAAACTGCAGACGCAGGAAGCTAAAGACTGCAGACTGCAAGCATCACTCGCAAACAGTACGCGCATACGGCAGAGAAGGCCGGCCCTCCCAAAGGCCGCCCGCGCGTAAACCAGGCAGGCTCCGTCTCCGGCGGTCCGCCAAAAAGAACCAAAAGGCGCGCGATGTCGCCTATTTTCACTCTTAAACCTCGTCATTATACCACAGGAAAGGTGGAAAATACATTCTTTTTAAGAATTAATAAAATTGTTACGCTTTCCCGTTCCCCCATGGACCGGGAAAATATGGAAACGGGAGCCAAACAGCATTTCCCCGAAATCCGCCGCGGGACCCTCAAAGTGCAGAGGAACGGGATATCCCTTTCAGTATTCCCCGTTTCCCAAGAGATAACAAAACCGGCCTTCACCGCCCCTGGGCCGCTCTTTTCATTTTATTCCCTGCTTCCGCTTCCCTCTGTCCTCCTGTTTTCCGCCCAACTCCTGCGATCCCCGCTCTTCGGTTTCCGGTTCCCGGTTCCCGCCGCACGGTCCCAGGAACCGCCTCATTCTTCAGCCCGCATATGTACAGCCGCCGCGCTCCTTCTGCGGCCATACTCTAACAGCCTATATGACTCTATATCAGAACGAAGCCGGCCCCGCCGCTTCCGAAAGAACAATGCCGCGGATATGCAAAGGCCGCCGGGATGTTTCCCAGCGGCCCTAAGGCTTATAGTGTTTTGGATGCAGCGGATCACGCGGACCGACGCACGCACAGCGCGCGCAGAAGCCGCGTTCTCCTCCGCCGCTCTGAGCGGGGAGCTTGCGCCCCGGGCCGTGTGCTCCAGACAGCCGCCGCACCCGCAAACCGGCAAGCAGACAAGCAGGCGGTTTCCAGCGGAACAGCCGCTTATTTCTCAGAGGAAGCTCCCTCTGCGGATTCCGAGGAGGCTTCAGAGGAGCCGGAAGATTCCGAGCTTTCCCCGGAAGAAGAACCGGACGCGCCGCCGGATGAAGCGGCGGACGACGCATCAGAGGACGCGGAAGAGGAAGAAGAGGAGGAAGACGAGGCTGAAGAAGCGGGCTCCTCAAAGGTGTAATACATAGACGCCGTATAGTCGTTGAGAGCCGCGTCGTTGAGTTCCACGCCGGTCATCGTATCCACCTTTTCCTCCAGCATATCGGCAAATTCTTCGCCCCTGAGCTCAGAAAGGACGGAAAGCCTGTGGTCTTCATCCTCCAGATACTCTCCGGCGGTTTTGTTGATGTCCCTTTTATACACCAGGAAATAGCAGGAGCTCTCCTCGGAAAGATCCACGAAATACGCCTTGCCGGCGCCGATCTTCTTCAGAGCCTCCACCAGCTTTTCGCTGCCGCCCTGAGCTTCCAGGTCGGTCACGCCGCTGGTGAGGGAATCGGAAGTCTCCATCTCTTTTTCATACGCGGCGGCGGCCTCTTCCACGGTCATGGAACCATCGTTGATCTTGCCCACGCAGTCCTCCAGAAGGGTGCGGACGGCGGTTTTCTTTTCATCCTCCAGCGCCTGATAGCTGGAATCGTAAAGAGGAGCCATGATATAGGAATAATCGGTATAGTGCTCCTTCACATACTCCAGGAGCTCCTCCTCGGGAACTTCCTTCTCGCCTCCTTCGCCGTAAATAGCCTTGAAGACCATGGTGTATTTATAATTCAGCTCCGTATATGCTTTTTCATAGGAGCTCTTTGCCACATATTTTTCCAGCGCGGAGGAAAGCTGCGTCCAGCCGGAATTGGTGTTGGTCTCGATCTGCTTCTGATCTTCTTCTGTGAGGGAAAGGCCCAGCTCCTCCATCATGTCGTCCACAGCGAACATCAGCTTCGTAGCGCGGACGGCGCTGTCCCGGATCCATGTCTCCGCTGGCTTGCCCTCGATCTCCTGCTCCAGCATGGATTTGGAGGAATCCACCCCCTCCTGATAGGGCGCGTTCAGGGTGGTAACGTAGAAGTTATAGATATAGCATCCGATGGGAATGGACGTATCCCCGCGTTTCATGGCCCAGGTCTTGTCTGTGGAATTGCAGGAGGAAAGGCCCAGCGCCAAAACGCCGGCCAGAAAGAGAGCCGCCAGTTTACGCAGTGCCGGGCGCGCCCGGCGGACGCCCTCAGCGGAAATGTTCTTGGTTGACACAGATATCACGCTCCGAATCTCCGAATTTGCGCGGCAGAGCCTGCGCAGATAAATTGCCCGGCCGGTATTCGCCGCAAACGCCGCCAAACGACCGCCGGAAAGGCTTTCGCCTGAAAATCGCCGTATGCCGCATACCCTATGCGGCGCAGCGCGCTGCACACGGCATAGCAGGAACAGTAAGCACAGTAACCGAAGATGGTGCACAGCGCCCCGCAGGGGAACCGTTTTTTCAAGTATACCAAATGCTTTATACGTTTTCCGAGGGGAATCAGCCGCCCGGAAAGCGCAGAAGGAGCCGCCCCTCTGAAGAGAAGCCCGGAACGGGCCTTTGCCGGTATGCTCCCGCCTCCGCGCCCTGCGGCAGAGACTTTTCCCTCCCCGAACAAAAAGCCTCTATAGTATACTCTCTTTCGGGGGGCTTGTCCATGACCTGGAAAGCCCTCATTTTGAAAAATCCGTAAACTTTACGGCCTGGGGGGAGAGGCGTCCTCCCTGCTGTTTTTGGGGGCGCCCCTGGAGGACTCTTCTTCCGAAGGGAAAGCCCCGCCTTTTATATCTTCCGCATCCCTTATGTCTCCCCGGCGCTCTTCCACGCGGAACCGGGGCCTTGCCTTGACCTCGCTGTAGATTTTCCCCACATAGCCGCCCACCACGCCGATGCACAAAAGCTGGATGCCGCCCAAAAGCCAGATGGAACAGACGATAGCCGTCCACCCCACCACCGTATCCCCGCAGAAATAGGAAATGAGGGCATACAAAAGCCCCGCCACACTGAGAACGGAAAGGAGGATCCCCAGGTTGGATATGATCTTCAGAGGCTTCACACTGAAAGAGGTGATACCGTCCAGAGCGAAAGAGACCATCTTTTTCAGGGGATATTTCGATTCCCCAGCAAACCTCTCATGGCGCTCATAGGTCACATAATCGCTTCGGTAGCCGATCAGGGGAACAATGCCCCGCAGGAAGAGGTTCACCTCCCTGTATTCCGAAAGGGCGTCCAGAGCGCGGCGGCTCATGAGCCTGTAATCCGCGTGGTTGTATACCACATCCACCCCCAGAGCCCTCATAAAGCGATAAAAGCCCTGGGCGGTGGCCCTTTTAAAGAAGGAATCCGTCTTCCGGCTGCCGCGGACCCCATAGACCACGTCGCAGCCCTCCCGGAATTTCTGCAGGAACTGCGGCAGGACGGATATATCGTCCTGCAGATCCGCATCCAGGCTGACGGCGCAGTCCGCGGAACGCCTGGCCTCCATCAGGCCGGCGAGAAGGGCGTTCTGATGGCCTCTGTTGTGGGCCAGCTTCAGCCCGCATACAAATTCATTCTCCCCACTCAGGGAGGAAATGACCTCCCAGGTCTTATCACGGCTGCCGTCGTCTACAAACAGCATGCGGCTCCCAGGGGAAGCGAGCCCTCCCTCTATGAGGGAAGCAAGCTGCTCCGTCAGCTGCCTGGCCGTCTCGGGGAGGACCTCCTCCTCGTTGTAGCAGGGGACTACCAGGAAGACCACGGGCGCGGCATTTTCCTCTATTTCCTCTATTGTATTTTCAGGCTCATGCGCCGGCATTTGGCATTACCTCCCACGGGAGCGGAGAAGCTCCGGATTTTTTACGCGGTAAACGCGCTTCCAACGCTGTTTCACAGCCTTGTCGTACCGCTTTGTCAAAAACAGGTAAAGCCCCAGCAGAAGAGCGCTCAAAAGGGTGATCAGCGCGCCCATGGAAAGGCCGGGCGTGGTGTAATTGAAGCGGATCTCGCTCTTCCCCGCGGGGACCTTCACCGCCATAAAGCCCACGCTGACCTTTTCCACCTCTGCGGGTTCCCCGTTCACAGTGGCGCTCCAGCCGCTCTCGTAGGGGACGCTGAAGAACACCAGGCGTTCCCTGTCCCCTTCGAAGACGGCGGAAAAACCGTCGTTATCCCGGGAAAAGGAAGAACACGCCATGCTTTTCCGTTCCAGGCAGTCCTGATAATAGGCGTCCTCCGTGTAGGTGATCCTCAGCTGATCCGCGTAGCTTTCGCCCTCGTAGCCGTCTTCCCCGTCCTCGATGGTCTCCGTCTCCGAAACAGGGAGATGGCGGAGGATGGAGCCGTATTTTTCCACCTGCTCATCGGAGAGGACCAGGGCTTTCAGAAGCAGGAGGTTCCGGTTGGATTCCAGGCACTCGTCGTATTCTTCGGCGGTCACATAATAATCATAGGAAAAGCCCATAGGGATGTAGTACTGGTTTTCCCAGATATCGAAGCCGTTCTGCGTGTCGTAATACGTCCAGCCCGGCATGGCGGGGTCGTTCCCCGTCTCCCCGCCGAAATCCTCGCCGCTGAGAACAGGGTCGAAGAGCCAGCGGCAGGAGGTA
>URRG01000231.1 GCA_900550095.1 uncultured Oscillospiraceae bacterium | reverse complement strand
CAAGCGCCGGATATGCACATAATATACAGGCACCAAAACAGCGGCTGCGCCAACCCATGCCATGGGGCTGGCAAAGCATACGCCCTGGAATCCCAGACTCACGGCGAATACGGCCACGAGCACACGCATGCTGAGTTCCATCACGCCTCCGAGAAGAGGAACCAAAGCCTCCCCCATGCCCTGCAGGACGTTTCTGTACACGTTCACGCAAAGAAGGGGAAGATAGAAGATGATGATAGTAAAAAGATAGGTCTGCGCGTCGGAAAACACCCGCTCCGCCTGAGCGGATTCGCCGGAGACGAACATCCCCACCAGAGGTCTCCAGAACAGCAGGATAATCAGCACACCGATGATTGTCATCACGATGCCGATCAGCATGCATTTGCGCAGACCTTCGCGGATACGGTCCATTTTACCGGCTCCCAGGTTTTGCCCCGCATAGGTGGAGATCGCCGTTCCCAGAGCCGTCATATGCTGGGTGGAGAGATTTTCCACCTTATTGGCGGCGGTAAAGGCTGCCGTAGTATCGGAGCCAAAGCTGTTGACAGCCCCCTGCATAGCGATGCAGCCGATGGCTGTAATGGAAAACTGAAACGCCATGGGGGAACCGATCTTCATCAAAAGCAGGCAGGTCCCCAGGGAAAAACGCCAGTCCTTTTTCTGAAAGCGCAGGATGGGGAAACGCTTCACCATATACGCCAGGCACAGAAGACCGGAAACCAGCTGGGACAAAATCGTCGCCCAGGCGGCTCCTGCGGCTCCCATATGAAAATTGATGATAAAGACCAAATCCAGAACGATATTGAGAACAGAGGATAGGATCAGAAAATAAAGGGGCGTTTTGCTGTCCCCCAAAGCGCGGATTATGCCGGAAAGCATATTGTAGAGAACCGTGGCGAACATACCGCCGAAGATGATGACGATGTATTCATAGGAAAGCCCGATGATATTGGGCGCCGTATTCATCAGCTGCAGAAGGGGCATGGCAAACAGAATGCTGAGAGCGGTCAGAACCACCGTAAGCACCACACACAGTATGGCGGACATGGCCACCACATGCCTGAGGCCATCTTCGTCCTTGGCTCCGAAACGCTGGGCCGCCACAACGGAAAAACCGCCCGTCAGGCCCATGACGAAGCCCAGGATCAGAAACGTAATAGGCCCCGTGGTGCCTACAGCCGCCAAAGCATCCACTCCCACAAACTGCCCTACAATAATGGTATCCACCATGCTGTACATCTGCTGAAATACATTCCCCAGCAGGAGAGGAATGGAAAAACCCAGAAGCAGCCGCCCCGGTTTCCCCACCGTAAGATCCCTGACCATAATTACCCTACCTTTCGAAGCGCCCCAAGCAGGAAACGCCGCCTTGTCTGTTCCGGTTTTTCACTATAAGGCCAGAAGAGGGAAAAGTCAATGGATTTCATGCGTATTCCCTAATTTCTCCTTAATCCCAGCAGGCGTGCCTCTGCGGAAAAAGATGTTGTATAAAATAACAAGAACCGTCCTCAGACAGCTCCTGAAAACGGTTCTGTTTATTGTTTCGGAAGACGCCGCACCTCTCGATTTCTACAGTAGAGGAAGCGGTTCCCTTCCTTTCCAGCCCGCAAAAGGGCTCCTGCGTGGAACATCACGTAAAGAATCAGGCGGGCTGTATCCGGGGAAACCCCCAGAAGCCGCGAAACCTCTCTGGTGGAAAATAATTCCGGAAGTCCTTCCGGCAGCAGTTCCCAGTAATCCTGCGGGGAGAATAGCCGAATCTCATCGAACAGCCCTGCAGGAATCCGGTCTACCCGAGCATTCCGCCTGGAGCCTTTAAGGCGCAGCTCCTCCACGTCCACCAGAGGAAGCACGATGTGCAGGTTGGGCCGGGCAAGAAAATCATGCAGAAAGGAGAGTTCACGGAACGCGTCCCAAACACAGCCCTCCCGGCCGCAGCGCCTGCGGGGGCCGGTCAAACCGGTTTCTCCCTCCACTGTTCGCATCCACCGCAGGTGCGGTACGGGATGCACCAAGACTACCTCATACTGCTCTAAAAAAACGGCCAGCTTCTTTTTGATGGACGACAGGCTCCTGGTTTGTATCTCTACAATACAGCCGTCCTGCATGACAACATCCGCCACATACCGGCCCACACGGATTTCCCTGTAGGCTTCCGCCGGCTGGTAATACCGCTTTAAAACGGCGTGAAGGCTTTTTTCGCTCAAAGTTCCAATTCCGGAAGGTTCTTTCGGCCCAAATTCTCTGTATTCCTCACAGATTCTTTGAAAACGGTCTGGATCCATCCACATCGCCAACCTTTCCGTCCTTTCTCGCCTTTTCTCCGCTTGGGAATACTTCAAGATTTTTTACAGAGCTCCATATAAAAGGGAAGCTTTTCTTTCAAGTGTTCATATAATTTCTGAGCCGATTGTACCGGGAGCGTTGTATTTCCGCCAACTGCATAGTGATGCGCAAAGATCGTGTCCTCAAAAGCCGCCCCAAAGACAGTCGTTTTTTCGTTGAACCGGGGTCGCATATGGAAATGCACATGAGGATGGGGAACCCGGGATTTAAAAGCGTTGTTCATCAGGCAGGACCAGTTACAGAGAATCGCTCCTAATTCCTCTTTCACAAGGCCCTCCAAAACCTTCGCCGCTTCCCCAAAACAAATCCATTCCTCTGGGCCCAGTTCTGAGAGGCTCTCCTTATGTTCCCTGAGCACCACAATACATCTTCCGGGGTAATCCTGCATATCCGAGAGATACGCGCTCCAGCATTCATTTTCAAAAAGCAGCCAATGTTTTTCCGTTTCAGTTAGATTACAAAAATCGCAACTATCTATCTCTTTCATTCGGCTTCCCCCTTTCCATGCTTCACCCTAGAGTCAGAACCAAGAAAGGGCCGCGGCAATTCCCTGCGGCCCTTTCTATGAGTCAATCTATAAAAGGACGCTGCCTCGTTTCCCAATAGCGGCTCATGCTGAAACCAGGAAACTCTGTAACATCCCGGTATAAGAATTCCGGAGGTTGAAAAGACCTTGCCTCTTCCAAAGAAGAAAATTCCACCTCTGCATAGAGAAATGCAGAAGGGCTTCCCTCATCCACCAGACTGCATTCCAATCTGTGGCCGTCCGGGAGCTGATACACCCGAAAATCCTTTCGAACGAGCGGAGCCTTCAAAAGTTCGCTGAGCTGCGAAAACTGCGTTTCTGTGAGCTCCATTTCAATTTCCCGGCGCATGAGTGTTCCCTGTCCTTTAAAGCAAAGGACAAAGCTTTTCTGTCCCTTTTCCTCCCGGCTGCGGATACGCACCACCGGATCCGTGCATAGATAGCCCTGGTAAAGAACAGATTCTTCCAGCAGAGGAAGCTCCTCGGGAAAAGCCTTCAGAAGAAATTTCCGTTCAATCTCTACTCCGGATGTATTCACTTTCTGCATATCAATCCTCCAGCTCCCTGGCAACAGCGGCAATCTCCTTCATGCGTTCAGGGATCTGGATCTTCTGGGGGCAGTGACGCATACAGGCGCCGCAGGCCCGGCAGCTTTCCGGCCCGGCTTTCCCCAGCTCTCTGTATCCCCGCAGGAAGCCTTCTTTATACTTGCTGATTTTATACTGATTATAGAGCTTGAACACCCCGGGGATATCCACACCAAAGGGGCAGTCCATACAGTACCGGCAGCCCGTGCAGGGAATCAGATGGTTCCGGCGGTATACATCCAGAGCCTGCTCCAAAACTTCTCTTTCCCTTTCCGAAAGGGGCTCAAAATCCGTCATAGTGGAAATATTATCCTGAAGCTGCTCCATATTGCTCATACCGCTGAGCACCACCTGCACATTGGGCAGGCTGGCCGCATACCGGACAGCCCAGGAGGCCACGCTCTTTTCCGGCCGGGCTTCCTTCAGCATCCGGTCGGATTCCTCACAGAGGCTCGCAAGCGCCCCGCCGCGGACAGGCTCCATCACCATCACGGGAATCCCATGCTCCGTCAGGATCTCATACTGAGCCTTGGCGTCCTGCATTTCCCAATCCAGATAGTTGAGCTGGATCTGTGCAAAATCCCAGGAATAGGTCTCTACAATTTCATTTAACACATCGGGAGTATCATGGAAGGAAAAGCCCAGATAGCGTATTTTACCCTGTTCTTTCATTTTCGAGAGGAATTCATAAGCACCAAATTCTCGGATCTTTTTAAAATTTTCCTTATTCTGAGAATGACAAAGATAGAAATCAAAGTATTCCACCTGACAGCGCTTCAGCTGATCGTTGAAGATCCTTTCCACGTCTGCAGGAGTCTTCGCTTCCCAAATGGGCATTTTGGAAGCCAGATAAAAGCTTTCCCTAGGATATTTCTTCAGCGCTTCTCCTGCAAAAAGCTCGGAATCGCCTGCATGATACCGATATGCCGTATCAAAATAATTGATCCCATGGGAATAGGCGTAATCCACAAGCTCCTGAGCTTTTGCGCGGTCGATATCCTCCGAGCCCTCTCTGGCCTTTGGCAGGCGCATCATCCCCAGCCCCAAAACAGAGGGACATA
>URRG01000230.1 GCA_900550095.1 uncultured Oscillospiraceae bacterium | reverse complement strand
TACCCAAGGTGGAGGGATTCATCCCCCGGGGGGCGGTGTCCGCGTAACAGGGGGTATAGAGAACAAGGGAGGCAGGAGGGAGAGAAGATATGCGGCTGGCGGTTGTGGGCTCCCGCAGCATCCGGGAGTACGACCTGGCCCCATTGATTCCGGAGGGAGTCACGGAGATCATAAGCGGCGGTGCGGCCGGTGTGGATAAACTGGCGGAACGGTATGCCGGGGAGCATGCCTTAAAGCTGACGGTGTTCCTGCCTCAATACGGCCTGTACGGCCGGCGGGCGCCTCTTCTGCGGGACGAGAGCATCGCTCGGGAATGCGACGCTCTTTTAGCTTTATGGGACGGGTGTTCCACAGGGACGATGTATACCGTAAATTTTGCCAGAAAATTGGGAAAGCCCGTGTATTTTCACAGGCTTAAACGCGAGGAACTGGAAGGGCAGGCATCTTTCTGGTGAAAGGCGTTCCAAGCTGGTCCATGATTCTTGACATGCGCTTTTTGGAATTTTTAGGCTCCCGCGGATTTCCTGTTCTGATGTTTTAATGCACATTCATGCTTTCATTATGGCGTGTATGAGGTCATGGCCGGGCCGGCCACTCTGCCGTCTTATCTTCTGCCGTTGTTTTCGGCTGTCTTTTTGTCCCGTCGAGCTCACATATTGTTGCGCATATGCAAATTTTGGTTTTATGCAAGTCTTGATTCATAATAAGAATTTTATGGCGGGCCCAGCAATTACCATTCATGAAAAAAACAGTATCTGCATAGGAAAATCCGGCTGGGAAAAACTACTGCCGTAGGGAGCGCCGGAAAAATGGCCGTCCGGCTGTCCGATTGCCCTGCCGCCCGGTTTTAGTATCCGGCAAAACCCTTCCGGCGGTATGGGTGGACTGTTCAGCGGAGGGCTAAAAAACTAAAATCGTTTGCCGGATGGAAGGGCTCCATAAGGCGGCGGAGGATATTCTGCCGACGGGAGCGCCGAAGCTAATGGGTGAAAGGCGAGGGCGATGCGACTGCGGTATTTGGTCTGCGGCGGAGCCTTTCGGTGTTAGTGTTGGATCATCAAAAGGAAGAGATATAAAAAACGGCAGGCGCTGAACAGCGGCTTGCCATGGTGGATTTTCCACAAAGGAGGACGTCTATATGGCAAAAGGAAAATGGCTGGCTGCGGCTCTGCTGGGCGCAGCGGCGGCCGGAGCTGTTTACACCGGGAAAAAAATTTCTGAAACAGCTGTAAACATGGAAGAAGAGATGAACAGCAGCGGCGCGAGCCATAAGCTGCTGGTCAAGAAAGGCGGCAGGGATATAGCTCTGAAGGAAGGGGAGCTCTTCACAGGCGGCGCTATCGGCGTTCTCTGCGGAGGCCTGAACTACGATATGAGCCGCTGTACGATCCAGGATGGAGCTGAAATGAATATCCGGGTCTGCATGAGCGGAGCCAATGTGACGGTTCCTGCCGGTACAAAGGTAGTTCTGAACGCTCAGCCGGGCAAGGCCTTTTTTGTTTCCGCCCCTTCGGAAGGGGAGGAGGGAGCAGACGGCCCTACCCTTTCGATCAATGCCACAGGCGCCATGGGCGGCCTCAATATCCGGTATGCCTGCGAGGAAGAGGATGAAGAGGAATTTGACGACCTGGAGGAATTCGACAAGACCAGGGATGTGCGGCCTTCCGGCGCGCCGGATCCCTTCCGGTTGGATCCAGCCTCCGTAGTGCCCACCGATCCGGTGGATTCCAACATTTTGAATGCGAAAAGTATGGAAAGCGCCATCGGCTGCACGGCTACGGGTATCCTGGATTTTGATAACCCTTCCGCGGGGCCTGAAGCGGTCATTTCTGCCGAACCGGCTGCAATGGAATACAAAAATGAGGAATCAGGGGAAGCGGCGGAGGATCCCCATATCGTTTCCGAAGAGGTGGCGGAAGACCCCGTGGGCTGACAGGGCAGACGGTTTTAAAAAAATATGAATGGTGTTTCCGGCCTGCGCTTTTGCCGTGGATTTTCCGAAAAGCGGTGCGGGTATGCGGGCGTGAGTAAAAGGGAGCCCCTGCGCTGCTGCGAACGGGAGCTTGATGGGCTTGGCGTCTTAGTTGCGGCGGAATAATAAGAAGAGCTGTGAAGCGAATACTGTCCGCGCTATGGACACAAAAGCCCCCTTCGAATGTTTCGGCGTGGGCCGGGAAATGCAGAAGAGATATAAGAGATATATGAGATGAAAGAGATGTACAGGAAAAGCAGCCCCCAACGGCTGCTTTTCCTGTCTTTTCCTGTACGCTGTTGTTGGATATACGGCATACAGCGCTTTGCCCTTTGGTGATAGGTTTAAACATGGACATACGTCCGGCTGCGTATGAGCGGCAGCAGCTGGATATTTGTATCCATATCCTGTTCCTAGCGTTCTGCAGGGATATGCAGCATTTTTCTGCGGATTTCCCTGTAGGGCTCGGGAATTTCTTCCAGCGGCATATTCTGAGGGATTTCCGTGCTTCCGGTCTTCTTGGCGGTTTCATAGTACCAGCATTTGAAATCCAGTGTGTCCAGTGTTTCCTGCAGGGTTTCCATTTGTTTTTTAACGGCCTCCCGCTGCTTTATAAACAGACTGAGGCGGGCGTCAATGGTCTCGTCCCCCTGCATGGCCAGCCGGATATAGCTACGGATATCCTTCAGCTGCATACCGGTTTTTTTCAGGCATTCGATGACCTGGAGCCATTCGTAATCCTGCTCGTCGAATATGCGGATTCCTCCGGAAGATCGTTTCACAAAAGGCAGGAGCCCTTCCTTATCGTAATAGCGGAGGGCGGAGGGGGCAATATGCAGCAGTTTTGCCATCTCGCCTATAGTGTATGTCATACGATATCCTCCTTGTCATTACATAAAGTTAAAGCAAACTTTCAATATGAATACGATATACAGTATAGCAGATAGCGGCGAATCTGTAAAGCTGAAAGAAACAGCGGAAAGGAAGCGCCAAGCAGCATTATACTTCTGCTTGCACCCTTTTATTGGAAATTGAAATAAACCGGAGGAAGCTCTCCCTGCATAGAAATGAAGAAAAGGCCCGGAAGAAGCGGTTTGCATTCTTCCGGGTTCTTTCGTATTTTGTATTTCTCCTTTGTTTGTCTTTTCCTGGCCGTCTGACTATTTGGCTGTTCGTTTTTTTGCAGCCTGTTCCCGCCGGTTAGCCCCTCACGGCGGTTTCCATAGGGCTGTACTGTACAGTCTCTTTTCCGGCCGGAAGTACAGAAGTCCATCAGTTTGACGGCCTGCGTCAATGCGCTGTTGTGTTTCTATATTTTGTGTTTTGCGCCTTTACAGCTTTACAGCTGTGGACGGAAGGAAAAACTTCAGGAAAACAGGGCAGGGGAGATTTGCGGAGCTCCGATTCCATTTGTAAAAGAGACGGCTTATCTTTCCGTTACAACGATCCGCAGGGAGACGTTTTTGAAAGCGGGGTCCAGATCCCGCTCTTCGGTCATCTCCAGATAGGGGAGGCCCGTAGCGGCCCAGTGGACCCGGCGGACAGCCCCCTTCCGGCCCAGGGAGGAACCGTTTTCATCGTGCGGAACGGCGTGATAAACCATCATGTCGTCTCCCGTCTCATGATCTCGGACAAAGGAATTATGACCGGGGCCATATTGGCCGGGAACGCTCTCCTTTGTAAGGAAGGGGTAGGGGATCCAGTCCCATCCCTCCATGGTAAGAAGATTGCTGCCGGCCTTTGCGTGCAGGAGGCCAAGGCAGTAAAGATCGGCGTTGGCGGTGCTGGAACCGGATACGCTCACAAAGAGGTCGTCACCGTGCCGGAGCAGGAAGGGGCCTTCGTCCACTTCAGTTCCGTAACGATCCCACCCATAGATGGGGTTCAGTATCCGTTGGGGTTCGGTGACGCACTGCCAGGGAGCGTCGGGGTCGATTACGGCGATGCTGATGCCGGCGGGTTCCGTGATGACGGGTTCTTCCACGGTGATGTCGATCCAATGCCGGTCGGACCACATAGCATAATGGACGCCGTTCACGCAGAAGTATGTCATATCCAGGGAAACGCCTTCCACCCGGAGAACTTCGCCGTTGGGCTTTACGCAGAGGCGGGGCTTTTCCCAGGCGTTGGGATCCATGATGTCCCCGTTGCAGCGCAGCACATGGCTGTTGCAGTCGTTGTAGTAACCGGGGCAGAGGGCGGTAAAAATATAGGGGATCCCTTTGATGATATGGAGCTCCGGCGCCCAGTGGCCCATTCCCTTCACAGAGGACTCATGGATTTTTACAGCTTCTGCCGTAAAAACATCTTTCAGAGTATCTGCACACCGGATAAAAATTCCATCCGGCCCCAGGGTGGTCAGATAGTATTTTCCATGATAGTATGCCACATCCGGATCGGAAACGCCCCCCTGCCGTTCCGGAGGAAGCCCTGGAATGGGGCTCAAAGGCATGGGGAATGGCCAGTGCTTGATGGATACCTCGCCGTGGATTTCGTATATGCCGGGCTTGGAGAAATCGATCTTCTCAAAGGCTTCCTTATCCCATTTCACAGGC
>URRG01000229.1 GCA_900550095.1 uncultured Oscillospiraceae bacterium | reverse complement strand
GGCCAGCCGGGGGACAGCTCCTTCGGGAAGCTGCTGGCGGAAGAGGGTCCTTCCCGTGGCGCAGTCCGTGATCTTCCCGCCGTTATACGAGAGGATGAAGCCGCCGTATTTCGAAAGACGGAGGTCCCGGGCAAGGGGCTCCGCCCCGTAGGTGGGCCGCCCGGAAGCCAGGGCCAGGCGGGCGCCTTCCTCCTGCAGGCGGAGCAGGCAGGAACTTGTCCGCGGGGTGAGCTCCTTTTTGGAGTTGGTCAGGGTGCCGTCTATATCCAGAGCGATCAAATACCGGGTCGGGGACAGACGTTTTTTCATGGAACGCATGGATGCCTCCTTTGGGCGGAAAGAGCGCGCCGGGGCCTGCCTGAACAGGAAGAACAAGGGCCGGTGCGGCCCTGGGGCGCGCTCGGAGTCTTTTTCAGTGTATCACATTTTTGCCTGTGAAAAAAGTATTTTTTGAACTCCAAAGGATTTTTTCCGCCCTTGACAATCCCTCTGGGCCGGTCTATGCTGAAAACAGAACCGGGCGCGGAATGGAAGCCTTCCCGTATGGGAGGAGAGGGCCCGGGACGCACAAGGTAAACGGAAAAAACGGAAGCAGGAAGTGGAACGCGCCGCCGCTGCAGGCGCCGGCAATCTGCGGGAGGTAACGGCATGGCTCAGTTTTATATCGCAAAAGACAGGCCCTATCTGTGGTTCCCTGTGAAAAAAGGGAATCCCCTGAAGCTGGTGACGGCGTTCGATGGGGAAAACAGGGAGAATAAGCTCCTGGAGCTTCAGGTCCCATGGCCCGCCCCGGGGCAGGAGCCCGATTTCTGGGGAGCGGTCTGCGTGAGGGAGGCGGCGGGGAAAAGCCTTTTGCTCTTCGGGGATTTTCCCGAGGAGCGCCTTTCCCTTGTCCGGCAGGAGAAAAAGCGCCCCGCTCCCCAGCCGGGCAGGCCCTTTGTGCATTTGGCGCCTGAGAGCGGGTGGATGAACGATCCCAACGGGCTGTTTTACGACGGGGAAACGAGCCTGTATCACTGCTATTATCAGTGCCACCCCTTCGGCGCCGAATGGGGCCCCATGTATTGGGGGCACGGGGTGAGCCGGGATCTTCTCCACTGGGAGGACAGGGACATAGCCCTCTTCCCCGATGAAACGGGGACCATGTTTTCCGGCTGCGCCTTTTTGGATGAAAAGGGGGACGCGGGTTTCGGCCCCGGGGCGGCGCTTTTCTACTATACGGCGGCGGGCGGCAGGAATCCGTGGTCCTACGGTGAGCCTACCACCCAGCGGCTGGCGGTGAGCACGGACCATGGGGAGACTCTTCGGAAACAGGGCTGCATTCTTCCGCACATAGCCGGTGAAAACAGGGACCCTATGGTGTTCCGCCATGAGCCGTCCGGCGCGTACTGTATGGTATTGTATCTGGAGGGAAATACCTTTGGGATCTTCCGTTCCCGTGATCTTGTCCATTTTGAGGAGACCCAGCGGCTGGAGCTCCCCGAGGCCTGGGAATGCCCGGCGCTCTTCCCCCTTCCCGTGGAGGGAGAAGGGGAAGAAAAATGGGTGTTCTGGTCTGCGGACGGCTTCTATTTTGCGGGAAGCTTCGACGGCTTTGCCTTCCGGCCTGAGACGCCCAGGAAAAAGGCTTACCTCAACTCCGTTCCCTACGCGGCCCAGCCCTTTGCGGGCTTGCCGGGGAAAACGGTGCAGATGACCTGGCTTCGTCTTCCCAACACAGGCGGGAACCGGACGGGGATGATGGCTCTTCCCGCAGAGCTTTCCCTTGTCCGCCGTGAGGGAGAACTTCTTCTGCGTACAAAACCCGCGGCGCCTTTGGAGGAACCTGTGTTCCAACGGCTTTCCGTCGGGGAAGGGGAGAGCGTTCGCGTCCTCAAGGACGCGCCCGTACTTCTGGAAGGCGTTCTTTCAGGGGAAAAGGGCATCCTGCGTGTGGAAAAGGATGGGGAGACGCTGCTGAGCCTGAGCCGGGAGGAGCTCTTTGGAGGTTCCCTGCTTTTTGGGAGAGAGCGGATGGAGGTCCCTTCGGAATGCCGTTCTCCGGCGGCGGAGGGCTCTTACCAGCTCACGGCGGACAGAGGGGTTCTGGAGCTTCGCCTGGGAGGCGGGGTATGCTGGGCGGCCGTGCCGGGGCCCGCTTCTCCCGCCGGAAGATGGGGTGTTTCCGCCGAATGAGAAGCCCGGCGCGTATTTGGACGTTTGTTATGCAGGTGTCCGCGCAGAAAGCCGCGGATACGGCTGTGTGCCGTTGCGGCTGCGCCGGTGTGCGGGCATGCGGTCAAGGTATACAGACATGCAGGTATGCAGGAGCGGCGGCAGGCGGGGGTTGAAAATGCAAAGAAGGGGAAGGCAAGGAAGAAGCGGCTCCAAAGGACTGGCCGCCGGATCGTCTGATTCCTCAGATCATTTGATCGGCGTGTCGGCGGATTTGTGGATTTGCGGATTCACGGATTTGCTTTTCCCCAGCTTCTCCTTTATAATGAAAACGCGACGAAGAGGAACGAAAAGACGGGTCCCGCCCGGCGGGATCCCCGGGAAAGGAGCTGGACGCATGGCGCTGAAAAACACCCGCCAGAGGGCGGCGATCCTGCAGATCCTCCGCAGCAGGCGGGAGCCTGTTTCGGCGGAAGAGATCCACGAGGAGCTTTCCCGCCGTGGAAACGCACCGGCTCTTTCCACCGTATACCGGAATCTGGAACGTTTTGTGCGGGACGGCCTGGCTGTTACGGAGCTTTTGGGAGATTCCGTCACCCGGTATGCCGTTCCCAGAGAGCAGCACGGCCATTATCTCGTCTGCACAGGCTGCAGCGCCAAGATACGCATCCAGGACTGTCCCCTTTCCGATTTGGAGGAAAGGCTTTCCAGAGATACGGGTTTTTCTATAGAAAGCCATACGCTGACCCTCTATGGAAAGTGCCCCCGCTGCATGGAACGGGAGAAGGCGCGGCCGGGGGGAGGCAGGGAAGACAAAAAATGAAGACGAAGCATGTGCGCGTCCTGCCTTATTCGCCCCGGTGGAAAGAAGAGTTCTCTAAAATACGGCGGGAGCTGGAGCAGGCCCTTTCCGATTGCCCGGGCCGGGCGCTTTCCAATTTGCACGTGGGGAGCACGGCGGTGGAGGGCCTGGCGGCGAAGCCCGTTATCGATGTGGATGTCGTCGTCCGGAAGGGGGCTTTCCATGCTTTCCCGGCTGTGAGGGAAAGCATGGAAAAGGCCGGATACCTGTACGAGGGAAACCTGGGAATAGAGGGAAGAGAGGCCTTCCGCTGTGAAAAAAAGGAATATCTGATGGAGCGCCATCTGTACGTGTGCGGGGAGGGGAGCCGGGAGCTTTCCCGCCATCCGGCGTTTCGGGACTGGCTCAGGACCCACCCTGCGGACAGGGACGCCTACGGTGCGCGGAAGCTGGAGGCAGCACGCCGCCATCCGGAGGATATCGGCGGCTATACGGAAGAAAAGGCTCCCGTTATAGAGGAAATTTACAGAAGGTGCGGCCTTGCGGTTCAAGGCGGCCCTCAGGACGGAGGAAGATATGGACAACGTGAAAGCTGTAAACCGGACGAATAAAAAGAGGCTCGCTGTTTTTGCTGCGGCCCTCGTGGTCTTGACCGGCATTTTTACCGCCGTGTATTTTGCGGCCCGCCCCGCGGCACAGCCTGGGCAAAAAGCGCTGACAATCCAGGTGATCCCCGGGGAATACGGAGAAAGCAAAACGTATACTGTCAATACAGATGAAGAATACCTGGGCCCCGTGCTGGTAAAAGAGGGGATCGCCCAGGGGGAGGATTCCCAGTTCGGTCTTTTCATCCAGACGGCGGGCGGCGTCACGGCGGATGAAGGCCGCCAGGAGTGGTGGTGTATCACAAAAAGCGGCCAGGAGGTCGCTACCGGTGCGGACGAGACCCCCATAGCCGACGGAGACGCGTTTGAACTGACGCTGAAAACGGGCTGGTGAGGCGCGATGAGCGGCATAAACAGAGAAAACGGCTTCCGCCGGGCGCAGAGCGCCGTGTATGGGGCCGTTATGGCGGGGATCCTGCTGATCGGGCAGGTGGTCATGAGCGGGCTGCCCAATATTGAGCCCGTATCCCTGCTGGTGATCCAGTATACATTGTTCAGCCCCAGGCTGGCTCGGTGGGCTGTCGGCATTTTTGTTCTGCTGGAGGGTGTTCTTTACGGATTCGGCCTGTGGTGGGTTTCCTATCTCTACGTCTGGTATATTCTGCATGCTCTCGCCTTTCTGACCCGGAGGATGGCGGGCGCGGTCTTCTGCGCCCTTCTTTCCGGGGCCTTCGGCCTTTTTTTCGGGCTCCTCACCAGCCCTTCCTATCTTTTGGCGGGGGGAGCCGGAGGCTGGCTTGCCTATGTGGTTTCCGGCATCCCCTTCGACCTTCTGCACTGCGCCGGGAACTTCCTTTTGATGCTGGCGCTTTATACGCCTCTGCGGAAGCTGTTCCTTCGCCTGGAAAAGAGGTTGGCGTGACGGCGGCTTTTTGGTGGAAGTTCCTGTAACTGTATGTTTCATACGTTTGCCCGGATATCAAAACAGTGCCCCGC
>URRG01000228.1 GCA_900550095.1 uncultured Oscillospiraceae bacterium | reverse complement strand
GTTTTGAACGCGCCGGGACTTTCTCCATTTGCAGTGGAAGCGGAAGCCAGCCGCCTCCAGCAGATCAGAAAAGGGGATATACCGTTTCGTTGAACCAGCCGTATCCCAAATCCAGATAGGGAAGCCAGCCGATGTCCATGAGGATGCCTATAATGGCCCATCCCAGTATCAGGATGCATACGATCAGCAGGAACAGGAAAAAGCCAAAGAGGAAGGATTTGCCGCTCCCTTCCTTTTCGTCATACAGTTCCTCTTCCTCCGGTTCCTCGGGAAAGCCGGACTCGTCGTACAAAGGAGAGAGGGGCTTACGGGACGGGGAGGGGATTTCATAAAGGGCGGGCGATACAGGAGATGTCCGGCTTTCCTCTCTTGAGGCTGCGGCTGAAGATACATCCTCAAAGGAATGCTTAGGCTCCTTCGGTATGACCACGGGGGAGATAAGCCCCGTCAGCAGTGTGGGTTCCGCGGAGGGGGCCCCGCTGCCGGAAGAAACCGGCGCGTCTTTTTCCGGTTCCTTTGGAAGGGCGCTGTCCGGAAAATCCTCTGAAAAGGAGGCGCGTGTTTTTTCCGCAGCGGGGGAAGGAGCCCGGGCGGAGACCGGCCGGGAAGGGGAAGAGGCCGGCGGGAAGGACTCCCCCTGAAGGGAGGAGTCCTGTTCAGGGGATGACGGGGCAGTTCTTCCAAAGAGCTCCCCGCGGATATCCGCCAGATCCTGAAAGGAATCGCAGAGCTCCTTCGTCCGCGCGATCAGCAGGCGGTCCAGAGAAGGGGTGGAAAGGCCACCGTTTTCTTTCCGGCTTAAAAGGGAGGGAAGCCCGCTGAAGACCTCCTTTGTGACGCGCTTGGCTATTTCCCGGTCACCGGTGCGGTCTGAAGCGAATTTGTATACGGAATAGCCCTTTTGAGCAAACAGGTTCTGAAGAGCCTCCTGGCTGCCGGCGGCGATTTTTTCCAGGCTGGGTTCCATGGGGGATACACCTCTTTCTAAAAAATAAAGCAGGCCCCCTTCCGGCGGGCGCCCTGCCTTTTGCCGGCTGCACACCGCCTTTTTCGGCCCAGAGGCGGCGGGGGCTCGGCCCGGCTTTTTACTTGCTTGTATCTTCTGCTTCATCCTGGTTCATGCAGCATGCTGTGTGCTGTGTGCTATACGCTATTATAGTATGGGGCGCCTCCAAAAAGCAACCGGTTTCGGGGAAAGAGGACCCAAACTCCTAAAATCTTCCTGTATCCGCCAAAGGGGAGGACTGCCGCAGAAGGGGCTGGAGGAAAAGACGCCGAGGCCCCGGGCCTTTTCGCAGATTATTTACAATTTATCTCTTGCTTTTTGAAGGCCCCCTCCGTATACTGGAATCCGACTGACCGGTCGGTCGGAACCCCTGGTCCGCATGTCTCTCAAAAGCGGGGGATTTCCGGCGGTCCTGCTTATATGTTCAGAAAGGAAGGCAGCATACATGCTATCAAAGTTCAGCGTGAAAAAGCCCTACACCGTCATAGTGGCGATCGTTCTGGTGGTGATCCTGGGGTTCGTCTCCTATTCCAAGATGACGTTGGATCTGCTCCCCAGCATCAATATGCCCTATGCGGTGATTTCAACCACCTACAGCGGCGCTTCCCCCGAAACGGTGGAAAAGACCGTCACCGCCACTCTGGAACAGAGTCTGGCAAGCGTGGACAACGTGGAAGAAGTGAGCTCCGTATCTTCGGAGGGGGTCTCCATGGTGATCCTGAAATTCCACGAAAATGCGGATATGGATTCCGCCATGATCGAAATGCGGGAGAACCTGGATTTGGTCACGCCGTATTTCCCCGATGAAGTGGGCTCCCCGGTGATTATGAAGATCAACCCCGACATGATGCCCGTATTGGTATCCTCCGTAGGGTTTTCGGGAAAAAGCGATTCCGAGGCCGCCTCTTACATCGAGGAAAAGATCGTTCCGGAGCTGAAAAGCGTGGAGGGCGTGGCCTCCGTCTCCGCTTCAGGTCTGATCGAGAATTATATCGACCTGACTATATCTGAAGAAAAGGTAAAGGCTCTGAACAGCCGCCTGAAGGAGTTTTATACGGATCGGGCGGAGGAGGAAATCCGCAGCTCTGTGCTGGAGGAAGCGGAAAAACAGGCGGATGAAGCCGCCTCTGCGCAGAAGGAACAGCTTCTCTCCCTGGGCTACACGGAGGAAAACGCTCAGGCGGCGGCAGACCAGGTGAAGTCGGCGGCCATGGAGCAGGCTGAAAAGCAGGCGGACGCCGTGGTGGAGGAACAGATGAAGTCTGTGGAGATCCCGGAGACGGATATAACGAAGGATATGCTCTCCGGCATCCTTTCCGGCCAGAATTTCTCTATGCCTGCGGGCTCCGTTTCCTCTGAGGACAGTTCCTCCTGGCTTGTGCGCGTGGGCGACGAACTGCAGAGCCCTGAGGAACTGGAAGCTCTTGTGATCATGAGCATCCCAGATTTCGGCGACGTGACCATGGCGGACGTGGCGGATGTGGCCCTGAACGACAATACCTCCGCCATGTATTCCCGGGTGAACGGGGAATACGCCGTGATGCTCTCTCTGCAGAAGCAGCCGGATTATTCCACGGCGGATGTGACGAACGCCGTTCTCGCCCGGATGGACGCGCTGGAGGAAGAGAACGAAGGGATTTCCTTCCATGCTCTGATGAACCAGGGCGACTATGTGAACGTTATGATCCAGACGGTGCTTTCCAATCTTCTGGTGGGAGCCGGCCTGGCCGTTATCATTCTGATCCTTTTCCTGCGCAGGATACGCCCCACCCTGATCGTGGCCGCGTCCATCCTTCTGAGCGTCGTCACGGCCTTTGTGCTCATGTTCCTCTGCGGGATTTCGCTGAACATGATCTCTATGAGCGGCCTGGCTTTGGGCGTCGGCATGCTGGTGGATAACTCCATCGTGGTGATGGAAAATATCTGCCGGATGCTTTCCGAGGGGAAGTCCGCCAGGGAGGCGGCCGTAGAGGGCGCCAAAGAGGTGGGGGGAGCCATCACCTCCTCTACGATCACCACCATCGTGGTGTTTCTGCCTATTATTTTTACAGAGGGCCTCACCCGCCAGCTCTTCACGGATATGGCGCTCACCATCACCTTCTCACTGCTGGCCAGCCTTGTGGTGGCGCTGACGCTGGTGCCCTCCGCCTCTTCCCGGTGGCTGGCGAAAAACTTTTCCATGCGCCGGACCTTTATCGACAAAATGGCGGACGGCTATACGAAGCTTTTGGACCGCTCCCTGAACCATAAATGGGTCGCTGTGGGCCTTTCTGTGGTCATGCTGGCGGGCAGCGTGGCGTTGGCCTTCCGCTCCGGTACGGAGCTTTTCCCCTCCATGGACAGCGGCAGCGTCTCCATTTCCGTTTCCATGCCGGATACCTATACCTGGGAGGAGACCTGCGATGCGCTGGATGAGCTGTACACCACCCTTTCCGGCGTTACGGACGTGGAGACCGTGGGCATCATGAACAGCGGCTCCTCATCGGGGGATGTGTCCGTCATGAGCATGTCCTCCGGCGGCGGGACCAGCATCTATCTCCTGCTGAAGGATGAACGGACGGCCTCTGTGGATGAGATCGTCTCAGAGATCCGTGAAAAGACGGAAGACCTGCCCTATGAGGTTTCGGTCTCTTCCTCCAATATGGATATGAGTATGCTTTCCGGCGGGGATGTGGCCGTGGATATTTACGGAAACGACCTGGATTCCCTGCGGGAGGCGGCTCAGATGGTGGCGGATGCCATAGGGGAAACAGAGGGCGCCGCCGAGGTGGATAACGGCCTGGGAGAGACCAGCGGCGAGCTGCGCGTAGAGGTAGATAAAACCAAGGCCATAGCCAACGGACTCACGGTGGCCCAGATTTACAGCGCCGTTGCAGGCGAGCTTTCGGGGGATACAAGCAGCGGCGAGATCACCTCCGGCGCGGCGGAATACACCATTCGGCTCCGCGACGGCAGGGATTCGGAGCTGACCGCGGAAAAGCTGGAGGATTTGAAGCTTCAAAACGCTTCGGAAGAGGAAATCCGGCTGGGGGATATTGCCGAAGTGAAACAGGCGGAGGGTTTTTCTTCCATCAGCCGCCAGGGGCAGGAGCGGTATGTGAGCGTTTCCGCCTCTGTGGCCGCGGGGTATATCTCCGGCACGGTGAACGAGCAGGTGGAGGAAAAGCTGGCGGGGCTGGAGCTTCCCGAGGGATGCCGGTATGAAATCTCCGGCGAGAGCGAAAGCATGCGCTCCACCTTCAGCGATCTGGCGCTGATGCTTGTGCTGGCCGTTGTATTCATCTATCTTGTGATGGTGGCTCAGTTCCAGTCCTTCCTCTCCCCCTTCATCATCATGTTTACCATTCCTCTGGCCTTTACGGGCGGTTTCCTGGGCCTTGCCATAGCCGGTATGCCGATCAGCGCTGTGGCGCTTCTGGGCTTTATCATTCTGGTGGGTATCGTTGTGAACAACGGCATCGTGTTTGTGGATTACACGAACCAGCAGATGGAGGCGGGCTATACGAAGCGGGAGGCCCTTCTGCGGGCCGGGCGCAACCGCATCCGCCCCA
>URRG01000227.1 GCA_900550095.1 uncultured Oscillospiraceae bacterium | reverse complement strand
TATTTCGGTATGTTCGACGACATGATCCTACGGGAAAAAGAACATTTCTTTTTTCATGGCCGTAACCGCAGGCCTCCGTTGGATAACGTAAACGCCATGCTCTCTTTTGCCTACAGCCTTTTAGGAAACGACTGCGCCTCCGCGCTGGAGAGCGTAGGCTTGGACTCTTATGTGGGATTTATGCACCGCGACCGGCCTGGCAGAACTTCCCTGGCGCTGGATTTGATGGAGGAGCTTCGTCCCTGCCTTGCAGACCGATTTGTGTTGACCCTTATAAACAACCGCGTAGTGACCAGCAATGATTTTCTGCGGTCTGAAAGCGGCGCTGTGCAGCTGTCGGAACAGGGACGCAGGAAATTTCTGAAAAGTTGGCAGGAGCGGAAACAGGAGGCGATTACACATCCCTTTTTGGAGGAAAAAATCCCTTGGGGTTTGGTTCCCTATATGCAAGCCCTGCTGCTTGCCCGCTACTTGCGGGAAGACACAGACGAGTATCCTCCTTTTCTTTGGAAGTGAGGTGCAGCATATGATGGTCCTGATCACATACGATGTCAATACGGAGGATGCGGCGGGCAAGAAGCGGCTTCGCAAAATTGCAAAACAATGTGTCAATTATGGACAGCGCGTTCAGAATTCCGTGTTCGAATGTGTGGTGGATGCGGCTCAATGCAAACAGTTACAGCACTCGCTGCTCTCCATAATAGACATCGAAAAGGACAGCCTGCGCTTTTATTATCTGGGTTCACGCTACAAAACAAAGGTTGAACACTTCGGCGCTAAGCCGTCATATGAACCGGAAGGGGTGTTGATGCTATAAGGGGGCGAAGCAGAAGCAATCATTCTTCCCTAGTAAGGTTCGCACCCAAAAAGCGAAAAAATTCAAATGTATACAATTCTCACCACAGACCTTTTAGATATTTTTTCTGAGTAAAAAACATTTTTATTATTTTTGCATAAGTCTACAGAAATAATTCTGTCTACTTTTGCTGTCCCACCCCACACGGGGTGGGTGGATTGAAATGCCACGGACACCTATTACATCCCGTATTCGTTCCAGTCCCACCCCACACGGGGTGGGTGGATTGAAATAACATATGCGAATTATGAGCAAGGATCTGCTAGGCGTCCCACCCCACACGGGGTGGGTGGATTGAAATTTGAACAAAATCAGCCGGTACGGTTCAGCGGGGGGTCCCACCCCACACGGGGTGGATGGATTGAAATCTGAGATACCGATTATCCAGAGCCACAGCCTTATGTCCCACCCCACACGGGGTGGGTGGATTGAAACATCAGTACGCACCGGTCAACTTCGTAGCCTCAAACCGTTCCACCCCGAACGAAGCAAGAGCTGATATCCTTCATATACTGTTGTTGCCAGAGTAGTATTTCGGGTATCTTTTCCATCTATTAGCTGCTTCTCATGAGAATACAACGACGATCCGTCCGCATACTAAAAGAAAATATCGCAGCTGCACCCTCTATTGTTTACCACAATCTTTCCTATTTTCCAAACTTTCAAACGTCTAAAACGTAAAAACAAGGGGATTTCTCTATGAGTAAAAAATCTTGTATAGCAGTCTCTACCGCTGTTCTCGCTGCAGTTTTGGTATTAGTATGGATCGGATTCTTTCAAAACAACGAAGAAAGAACCTATATTCTCTCCGCCCCCTCTGAAGGAACCGATATATCTGAACCCTTAAACCTGGAGAGCGCACCGAAAGCCGAAGAACCTATTTCTCCCGTTTCATCCGCTCCTTCCCTCGCCGCGTCATCACAGACAAAAGAAACTTCATCCTCAGCCGGCTCTTCCGCTTCATCCGCCTCCAGTCCGTCCAGCTTAAACCAGTCTTCGAGCAAATCTCCTATGAAGCCGGTCTCTTCAAAACCTGCAGACTCATCAAAACCGGCCCCGTCCAGTCAAAGCGCTTCTTCCAAGCCGCATGTTTCCCGCCCCTCATCTCTGCCCTCCGTCTCTTCCCGCCCCAACTCGCATTCAGGCATATCCTCTTCTGTGGGAGGAGTTCCCTCTTCCTTTACGCAAAAAGTAGTGGTTCTCACTAATCAGGAACGCATCCAGGAAGGGCTGGAACCGCTAACTATCAGCAAAAGTGCGGCAGAGGCTGCAGCTGTACGGGCAAAGGAAATTGCAGAATCCTTTTCACATACACGACCGGATGGCAGGAGCTTCTCCACGGCTCTGAAAGACCAAGGCGTTTCTTACCGAAGCGCAGGAGAAAATATTGCCTGGGGACAAACAACGCCGGAGGAGGTTGTGACCGGCTGGATGAATAGTTCCGGTCATCGAGCCAATATCCTCAGCTCCAAATTCACCTCTATCGGCGTGGGATTTTACCGCAGTTCCTCCGGCAGAACCTACTGGGTCCAACTGTTTGTCGGATGAATATGCATTCTGAAAAAATGATTTATATTTTCTGGCGCCGTAAATCAATATAATCACAAATCAGAAACAATTATTTTTTATATCCCTGTATAATAAAAAACATATGTTGAAATAAGCAGGGAGTTCTCAAAGATGGATGTGCGCCTGACCGACGGCAAAATAGGTAAATCTCTTCTGTTGTTCAGCCTGCCCATGATGGCAGGGAATTTGCTGCAGCAGCTGTATAATGTAGCCGATACCTTTATCGTAGGCCAAACGATAGGGGCCACTGCTCTTTCCGCGGTAGGATCCTCCTATTCGCTCATGGTGCTTCTCACTTCTGTTATCCTGGGCCTGTGTATGGGCAGCGGCGTTGTATTTTCTCAATTTTACGGCGCTGGTCGTATGAATGAGCTCAAAAGCAGTATATTCAATGCTTTCTGTATTATTTTCCTGGTTTCGGCTGTTATCAATGGAGCGGCTTTTCTGCTGCTTGAGAATTGCATTCTTTGGCTTCAGATTCCACAGCAGGCTGTGGCATATACCCGGGAATATCTGAAGGTTATCTTTACAGGCATTATGGCTACCTGCATATATAATTTCTTTGCCGCTATCCTTCGCAGTATCGGCAATACCACCGTTCCTCTTCTTTTCCTGGCCGTATCCGCCGTCACCAATATCATTTTAGACATTGTATTCATCGTAGCGTTCCATATGGGGGTAGCCGGCGCGGCATGGGCGACTGTAATTTCCCAGTATCTCTCCGCCGTATGCATCGCAGTGTATTTTTTCCGCAAGGCGCCGGAGCTTTGTCCCCACAGGCGGCATATGCGGTTCCAAAAGGCTCTGATGCGGTTTATTCTCTCCAACTCATCGCTGACGGCTGTTCAGCAGTCGATCATGAATTTCGGTATCCTCATGGTGCAGGGACTGGTGAACAGCTTCGGTTTCGCCGCCAGCGCCGCTTTTGCGGCGGTCGTAAAAATAGATGCCTTTGCCTATATGCCGGCTCAGGATTTCGGAAATGCTTTTTCTACGTACATCGCTCAGAATTTTGGAGCTCAAAAGCCTGAACGAATCCATAAAGGAATACGCACAGCTGTACTCATTTCTTCGTTGTTCTGCGCCGTATCCTCTCTGTGTGTCTGCCTGTTTGCAGAACCTCTTATGCTGCTGTTCGTGAAGCCTGAAGAGACAGAGATCATCCGGATCGGCATGCAGTATCTATACATAGAGGGCTCCTGCTACATTGGGATCGGCATTCTGTTTCTGCTGTACGGCTTCTATCGGGGGATGGGCAAGGCAGCCATGTCGATCGTTCTCACAGTGATTTCGCTGGGGACCCGCGTCGCCCTCGCTTACGCTCTTTCCGCTATTCCTGCCGTAGGTATGGCCGGTATATGGTGGGCCGTCCCCATCGGCTGGCTTCTCGCCGATCTTACCGGCGGGCTCCATTACTTTACGCATAGGAAACAAAGGTCCTTTTCGGCTTTTCCTCCTTCTTCCGGTATTTCAAACGCCGCTGAATAGCCCGGATCGCAAACACAGCATGCAGTTTCTATACTGCATGCTGTGTTTTGCATATGGCTATAAAACCGAATTGTTTTCTTCACCTTTCAGACGAAAAACTCTCAATATCCAGTATCCTCCGGACGAAATCTTTGTAAAATGCTTCGTCGTGCGATACCAAAAGAACAGTTCCCTGAAAAGCTTTAAGGGCCTCTGCGAGAGCTTCCTTGGCCTTTCTGTCCAAATGATTGGTAGGTTCGTCCAGCAGGAGAAGATTCGAGGGCTTCTGCATCAGAATGCAGAGCCTTATTTTTGCTTGCTCTCCGCCGCTGAGAGTTGCGACTTTCTGCAGAGCGTGTTCACTGGAGATTCCGCAGCGAGAAAACAACCGCCGCAATTCCCTCTCCGTATAGGACGGAAACGCGTTCCGGAGGACTTCCAGCGCCGTCCGTTCCGGTTCCGGCCAGAAAAGTTCCTGGGCATAATACCCTGCCTTTACGGTTTCTCCATATCGGACCGAGCCCCCCAACGGAGGAAGTTCTCCCACAAGCGTCTTCAATAAAGTGGATTTCCCCACGCCGTTAAATCCGGTAATAACGACTTTTTCGCCTGCCTGTAAAGAAAAATTCAACGCTCTCAACAGGGAATGTGTATAACCGATCTGAAGCTCTTCAGCAACCATCTGAAT
>URRG01000226.1 GCA_900550095.1 uncultured Oscillospiraceae bacterium | reverse complement strand
GGAGGAGATGCCGCCCTTTCTCACAGGCGGCGAAATGATTGATTCCGTCACCCGGGAAGGGGCCGTGTGGGCGGCTGTACCTCATAAATTTGAAGCAGGGACCGTGAACGCGGCGGGGGCCTGGGGCCTGCGGGCGGCTGTTGGATATCTGGAATCGGCGGGCTTTCAGGAGATAGAACGGCGGGAGCTTTCACTGACGTCTATGGCTCTTGAGGGCTTGAAGAGAATTCCTCATGTCCATGTAATCGGCTCTGAAAAGCCGGAAGAACACAGCGGCATCCTCACCTTTACAATAGAGGACGTCCATCCCCACGATGTAAGCGCTATCCTGGATGCGGATGGGATAGCCGTCCGTGCCGGACATCACTGCGCCCAGCCGCTCCTGCAGTATCTGGGAATTTCTTCGGCCACACGGGCCAGCATTTCCTTTTACAACACAGAGGAAGAAATCGGGCGTTTTCTTAGAAGCATTGAAGGAATAAGGGGGAAAATGGGCTATGGCCGGCAGAGGCTTTTATAACGAGATCCTGACGGAGCACAATCTGCACCCGGAGCATAAGCACGACCTTCCCGATGCAAATTTGGTGCTGGAAGGAGTCAACCCCAGCTGTGGAGACGATATCCGGCTCAAGCTGAAGGTGAAGGACGGCATAATCCAGGATGGGGCCTTTCTGGGGGACGGCTGCGCCATATCCCAGGCCTCGGCGGATATCATGCTGGATCTGGTGGTGGGCAGAAAACAGGAGGATGCCCTCCGCCTGGCGGGGATTTTCCTTAGAATGATCCAGGGGACAGCGGAAAAAGACGAGCTGGAGGAATTGGAGGAAGCCTGTGCCCTGCAGGATATCTCTCATATGCCGGCCCGCGTCAAATGCGCCGTTCTTGGGTGGCATACTATGGAGGAGCTTCTTTCAGAGAAGAACGTATAATTCTATATATAGACTACTGGAATAAGCAAGGATGCCGTTACCGCAAAGAAGCCGGGCCGTCTGCAGATTTTTTGCAGGCGGCCCGGCTTTAAAGCGCAGATGCCGGATAGTGAAGCTTGTCTCGTAAGAAAGTGTTTTTGAAATGCTGTATAAGCGTGTTGTTCCCGCTGTTTATGACAGTTAGGCGTTTAGATGGCTAGGCGGTTAGGATCCAAACGCAGGATGGGGTGCTGTCCGCGGGCCTTTCGGACAGGTCTCCTGCCGGGGATCTGTAAGCACGGGGAAATAAAGGTCCGACCAGCGGAAAGAGGCGCTGTTCTCTGTGCCGGAGGCCATAAACGCCTCGCCGTTCAGCAGCTCTCTCTATTCAGCTCCGCCCTCTTTTGTATCTGTGAGCAGCAAGGCATCCAACGCTTCCCGAAAGGATGGATCCTCCCGGTAGCGGATGAGCAGTTCCTTTTCAGCGTCATTCAGCTCCCCGAATACCTGTGGAGGGGCGGAAGAAACCGCGCTGTCTTCAGAAAGTACATGATTTTGCTCAAAAGCGGTTGTTTTCATCCTGTTCCTCCTTGCCGTAAGCCGTACGAGATGTACAAGATATACGAGAGCACAAGAGCGGAAAAACGTAAATGCACAGAAGCGTGCGAAGATATAAAGGGCCGTTCCGAAACGAAAGGAAAAGATGCCGTGTGGTTCGGAGAAAGCTTCGGCCTCAAAGTGTACGGAACGGCTGCAAAAAATCGTATAATGTTCAGAGAGATTTCTTCTTAATCATACAGAAAACTTTGATATATGTCAATAAAAATTCTAATTTAAAATTTATGTATGTTTTTTTGTATTTTACTCTTGACATAAGTGAACAAATGTTCTAAAATAATAATAGGAGGACTTCCTGAGAATTGGAAGCGTGTTCTGAAGGAGAGTCTTCCCTTCAGGAAAGGAGGAGTTTTTTTGGTAACACACGCCGTTTGTCTCAGCGCGTATGAAAAAAGAAAAGAGCTTGTTGCGGCGGTACAGGGAGAATCGCAGAGCCGTTCTATTCGCGTAACCGTATATGAAGGACCGGGGAAGGTCCTTTCGTTCCGGCGGGCGTCTGCCGCGCTGTATGTGCAGAAACCGTCGGGCCTTCTGGTAATGCTGGCGGGTCAAGTGGAGGCTTCGGGGGAAAGCGTACTTTTCACCTTGACCAAGGGCGCCTGTGCGGAAGCCGGATACAGCCGCTGCTTCCTTCAGATCGTCTATGAGGATCAAAGGGATTTACGGGTGGACGGACTGGAGCTTTTTGTTCTGCCCTGTGATTTGGAGGAGGCCGCCGAGAGCACAGCCGAATTCAGCGCGCTGGAAAAGGCGCTGTCCCAGGTGGTTCTTTACAGCGGGCACATAGACAATATGGAAAATCCTCATGGCACCACCGCGGAACAGGTAGGAGCGAGACCGAAAACCTGGCTGCCTTCCTGCTTTGAGGTGGGGGCCGTTCCCTTATCCCGCACCGTAAATGGAAAGCCCTTGTCGGAGGACCTCATGCTTACGGCTGCCGATGTGGGGGCGATGAGCGCTGAAGGCATTGTGCCCATATCCCGGGGAGGAACGGGGCAGGTCACTTCGGAGGGAGCCAGAAATGCTTTAGGGCTTGGAGAAACGGCAGAGGTTCAATTTGGGAATATCTATCAGAATGGCAGCAGGGTGATCAGCTATGACATTCTTCCCATGGACGACCTGCCGCAGGCCCGCTCGAATCTGGGGCTAATGAAGAGCTTGTGGAAGGGGAACTGGTCATCCGGAAGCATAACGGCGGAAGGGTTCCAGGATTACACATTGTTTTTTCTGCATCCATATGGAGGAGCCCACAGCATTATCGCCATGAAGGTGGGAGACACGCTCCGGGGGATCGGAGGCCAGACCGGTGACGGGAATCAAACGGTTTTAACGCTTCAGGCCACCTGCAGCGGGAATACCCTTTCCGGACTCAAATGCTTCTGGATGAATCACGCCGTCAGCGGAAATCACGGGACAAAAACCGATGTAGGGATTGCGGATATCTACGGTGTCTGCTGAGAGATGAAAGGAGGGATCGCCGTGCAGCTGCAGGTAAACGAAAAGCATGAGATCACAGGCTACGCCACAGTAGGGGGCTTTGCGGGAGGAACAGAGGCGGAAGCCTCTTCCCTGCCGGAAGGCTTTGAAGAAAGCTTCGCCCCGGGAAAATATATCTATGAAGAGGGGCGGGTCACAGAGAACCCGGCGTATACGCCGCCGGAACCGCTCCCTGAGCCGGAAATGAGGGCCACGCTGGAGGAACGGGTCTCCGACCTGGAGGAAGCCCTGGCTCTGGCCGTATACGGGGGTGAAACAGTATGAACAGCATGAGCGCGACGCTGAAGATCCTCTGCCGGGTGATCGCCCGGCGCATGGAGGAGGAAGAGCTTTCGGATATCCTTCGGGATTACCCCAAACTTACCCAGGAGGAAAAGAAAGCCGTCTTGCAGGAACTGGAATAAGGCGGACCGGCGAGGACGGCGGATGGGATGCTATGGCGGTGGGGGTACAGCGAGCATAGGCGTGTCCCCTGCTTTACTTGAATGTTACTATGCGTTGCTTGCGGCAACGGACAGTTTGGCCTACAATACGGATTATAGGATTGCAATCGAAAAAGGAGGCTGTTCCTAATGCTGAGCGAAAATATCAAAGCTATCAGAAAATCAAAAGGATTTTCGCAGCAGGAGCTTGCTGTCAGACTGAATGTGGTGCGCCAGACGGTTTCCAAATGGGAGCAAGGCTTGTCGGTTCCCGATTCCGATATGTTGATCTCTATTTCAGAAGCGCTTGAGACACCTGTGAGCACACTGCTTGGAGAGAGCGTCGCCGAGCCGCAGGCGGATGACCTAAAGGCGATTTCCGCAAAGCTGGAAGGGATAAACCTACAGCTTGCACGGAGAAAAACCGCGAGAAAAAGGATTCTGTTTTGGCTTCTTATCTCATTCTGCGGGATCATAGCAGCGATTTCTGCTGTCTTATTCCTTTTAGAAAGCCCTTACTTGGGGTGGGACTACAGCGATCCTGAAACTGCCGTTCTCGGAGCGGCATTTCACTCGTTTGAGTGGCTGTTTGTAAGGATTGCGCCGATTCTCTTTATCGGGGCGATCACTGGAGCCTTCTTGCTCTGCCAGAAAAGGTAGGACCGTTTTACATACGGGATGCAGTAAAAATACGAAAAAACCAAATAGAGTGCATCTTGCCGGGAAGCCGCTGGACTTTGCTCCGAAGGGATACCGCGCCTTGTTCCTGTTTGTGGAGCCTCCGGATCATCTTGACCAAACGGCAGGTTTTAGAAAAACGCGGGACATTGACGGGGCTTTTGCGGACGGGCACAGCTTCGCCTCTCTCGTCAGCCGTATCCGCAAGAAGATTGGAACGGGCGAGGGCAAATATAGCAGGACGGCTTTACGGAACAAGCTGTCAGCGGACTGGAAGCGATCCAGAATAGAAATGGGAAACTTAACCATAAAGAAAAATCTGCGGCTTATTCTCTGTGGTATCCCTGAAACTTCGGCGCTCCTGCCGCCCTGTTTGTTCTGTGTTACAAAGAATCTATGGTTTGTTCTGTAATGCATTGCGCTCTAAATGAGGAAATGATTGCAAACCGCCTGAGAAAAGCAGAATAGCGCCGGAAGCAGAGCTCAGCAGGGGGGCGGG
>URRG01000225.1 GCA_900550095.1 uncultured Oscillospiraceae bacterium | reverse complement strand
TGGGAAGAGCAATATATGAGAGAAAAACCGCCCCTGCAGCCGGTTCCAGACGATGTGCAGGCCGCAGAAGATCAGAAGAGAGAGAATCGCAAGAACGGCGTAGGCCGCAAAAAGGGAGGGATGAAACGCGCAGAGGGAAAACAGGGAGCGGAACAGCGCGGCTCCCAGAAAAAAGCCTGCGGCCATCAGTCCGAAGAGAAGGCCCCGCAGCCAGTTCATGGGAAGGCTGATTTTGAAGAGCACCATAAGGCCGGATGTGGCGGAAAGAGTGACCGCCAGGGTAGAGGTCTCCTCTTGCGAAAAGTGAAAAAGAGCGGAAGAAAGCATCGTCATCAGAATGCCCGCCACAATGGTGAGGGCTCCGGGAACGGCCCGGGAAAGCACATTTTTCAGAAAGCTTCCCTGCACCCTTTCCCTGTTGGGTTCCAGAGCCAAGATAAAGGAGGGGATCCCGATGGTGAATACGCTCATGAGCGTCATCTGGATGGGCTGGAAGGGATACTGAGCGTTGAGAAAAAGAAACAGCACGGCTAAAATGGAGGAATATATGGTTTTCACCAGGAACAGGGAGGCGGAACGCTGGATATTGTTGATGGAGCGCCTTCCCTCCGCCACCACATGGGGCATGGAGGCAAAATTGGAATCCAGAAGCACAAGCTGAGAGACGTTCCGCGCCGCTTCGCTGCCGGAGGCCATAGCCACGGAGCAGTCCGCCTCCTTCAGAGCCAGAACGTCGTTGACGCCGTCGCCCGTCATGGCTACGGTGTGGCCCTGCTCCTTCAGCGCCCGGATCAGATCAAATTTCTGGGAGGGCGTCACTCTGCCGAAAACGGAATACCGGCCGGCGGCGTCAAAAAGCTCCTCAGGCGTTTTCAGCGTGGAAGCGTCCACGCACCGGTCATATTCTTTCAGGCCTGCACTTTGAGCAATGCTGGAAACGGTCTTCACATTGTCGCCGGAAATGATCTTCAGCTCTACGCCCTGCCGTTCAAAATATTCCAGGGTGGCGCGCGCCTCTTTGCGGATCGTATCCCGCAGGACAAGGAACCCCATAGGGCGCAGAGAAGGGGGAAGAGCTTTTTCCCGAAAAGTCTCTTTGGAATGGGCCAGAAGAAGCACCCGGCGGCCTTCGGGGACGGCGGCAAGCTTCTCTTCCGCCTCAGGCGGAAGAGCTTTGAGGATGAACTCCGCGGCCCCCATGATATAAGCGCCGTGTCCCGGGAAAAAGGCTCCGGACCATTTTTTCTCCGAGGAAAAGGGGATGATGTCGGAAGCCTCCGGCAGGCTTTCCTGCCGGGTGAAGCGGGCTTTCACAGCCCGGAAGGTCGGATTGTCGTCCGTAAGCGCGCCAGTGAGCGCATAAAGAGCCTCTTCCATTTCCCCCGGGGAAGCGGAGAGGGGAAGAAGCTCTTCCACCTCCATAGTCCCTTCGGTAATGGTGCCGGTTTTATCCAGGCAGAGGACATCCACGCGGGCCAGCGTCTCGATGCAGTACAGCTCCTGCACCAGGACCTTGTATTTGGAGAGCCGAATGATCCCCACGGCCATGACGGTGCTCGTCAGAAGGATGAGCCCTTCCGGGATCATGCCGATCAGGGCCGCAGCCGTGGTCACCACTGCCTCCTGCAGGGGAGAATGGGTGACGAGCACTTGCCGGAGAAAGAGCAAAACCCCCAGGGGGAAGATCACGCAGGAGATGATCTTGATGATCCGATTCAGGGTGAGCATGATTTCCGAGCGGACCTTTTTGATGTATTTGGCGCTACTCATGATAGAGGAAGCATAATTTTCTTTTCCCACCCGGTCAGCCCGGGCTATGCACCGTCCGCTGACCACAAAGCTGCCGGAAAGAAGCGTATCCCCCGGCTTTTTGAAAACAGCGTCGGCTTCCCCTGTCAAAAGGGACTCGTTCACTTCGCAGCTTCCCTCGATGAGGATGCAGTCTGCCGGGATCTGGCTGCCGGCGGCGAGCTCGATGCTGTCGTCCAGCACGATTTCATGAATGCCGATGGCGAGCGGTTCCCCATCCCGGAAGACGGTGATTTTGGCCTCGGAAAGAATGGAGAGCCTGTCCACCGTCCGCTTGGCGCGCAGTTCCTGAATGATACCGATAGCGGTGTTGCAGAGGATCACGCCCATAAAGAGAAGATTCTTATAGGAGCCTACCAGCAGGATCGCTAAAGCCAGCAGGATATTTACAAGATTGAAAAGGGTCAGGATATTATCCCGAAAAATCTGGCCGGCGGATTTGGTTTTCAGAGAGACCTCCCTGTTATAAAGGCCCTGCTCCATCCTCTCCGCCGCCTGCCGGGAGGAAAGCCCTTCCCTGGGAGGCGGAGCATAGCGTTCGATTGGAGGCGCGGGTTTCTGTTCCATAGCTGCCATTGTAGTGACCTCCTGCGGATATTTTCGGCTTTCCCGGAGAAGCTCAGCGCCCGATAGGATGGCGGTAGGGTCCCTCCAGAAACAGCCGTTTGGAGGACTGGGAGAGGATTTCTTCCAGATGCTTCCGGATAAAATCCTGAGCGGCGGCGGAATACAGATTAAAGTGGTAGGGCTTCCCGTCCTGCCGGGTCCGTTCCACTCTGGTGATGCCCAAAGCCGCCCCTTTTTCAGTGGGAACGATCCTGTGAGCTCCGTCCGTTTCGCGGGTCATATGCCTAAGATAGCCGGAAAGCAGGAGCCATTCTGTGATTTCAGAGGCTTCCAGCCTCATTTTCGGGTTCTCTCCCAAAAGGGGGCGTAAGGATTCCGTCAACCTGTTCAGGGAGAGGGGGAGATCCTTTTCCTGAGAGGGACTATTTGGCCGGCGCGTTCCGCCGCGCTCCTGAGCGCAGGGCCGCTCGGAATGAGGCTGGGATACGGCTTCCACAGTTTCCTTCGCGTTCGGCATACGGGAAGCTCGGGCTTGGGTCAGGTCTTCCAGAAGGGCGGGCTCCCGCTCAAATTCTCCCAGAAGCTCCGCCACATAGCGGAAGCAGCGGGAAAGCCGGGGCTGCAGGAGAGTTTCCCCTTGAGGGACCGGCTTTTTCCCGATGGGATCCATGCCTGAGGAAAGGGACTCAAGATATTGCCGTGCCCGCCGGATCATGTCCAGTTCTTCCATATGACCAAGCCTCCTTTTGCAGCCCTCTCCAGAGGGGCTGTACCACTTTTGTCCTATAGGGCGTGAACGTTCCGTTCAGCCCTTATTTCTGAAAAGGGAGCTCTTCCAGAGAGAGAAGCTCCTGGCCGCAGTCTATTTCCCAGGAGAAAAGGCCCCTGTCCGGATATTCCGCTTCGCCGCACTGATTGTCTACCGGATCGGCCCTCAGATACTGCTTCGGCGGAACAAAGGCGGACTGCAGCTCGGAATTCGCAGGCATACGGTAGATATCCAGATTACCGAAATAGTATTTCCAGCGCTCCAGATCTCCCGCCCGGTAGGCGCTTCCTCCAAAAGAGGGATCCGCGTACATCCAGCCCCAGGGAGCAATGTAAAACTGGGCCCAGTCGTGCATTCCTGTATCTCCAGGCTCTGTGTACAGGCCCGACTGCCATTTGGCAGGGATCCCTGCCATACGGCAGAGGGTGATGAAGAGGATCGCCTGCACACCGCAGTCCCCTTTGAGATTCACGGCGGCATATTCGGAAATATTCTCTACGGTAAAATAGGGGCGCATAAAGGAATACATGACCTTTGTGGTGATATATTCATAGATTTTCCATGCTTTCGCCACGGGATTCGTCTCGCCCCCGAGAATTTCCTGCAACAGAGAGGAAAGGTACGGCGTGAAACGGATGTGAGGAAGCTGCTCTTCGATATCGAAAGAGGGCTGCTCCGGAGAGGCCTTTGCGGGATCCGGCTCCACGTAAGGGAGCCTGTTTACATATGTATATTCTACAGAAAATTCCTGATCTCTGCGGGCCTCCGCCTCCCAGAAAATAGTTCGTTGTTTGGCGCCGCCGGGGGCCGGCAGGCCGTTTTCCGGCTGGGAGCTAACGATGCGCAGCTCGGAAACTTGCTGAGCCGTTTCCTGCGGAATGGGGAGATGGACTCGAATCTTGCGCCCTTCCTGCAGAGCATTGGTTTCTATCTTCAGTGAGGCTTTCAGATGCAGGCGGGCGCTGCGTCCCCCATTTTCCTTCATAATACGGATGTTTTCGTTCAACAGGGCAGCGGAACCGGGGTTCAGGGGCTTCAGGCTTCTTTCGGCGTAGGCGGGCCGTGTCTTCATCAGATTGGAAAGGAACCGGCGGTAAAAATGGATCTCTCCCTCTATGTAGATCCAGTCCACAGCGCCGGTTCTCCACAACTCCCTGAGCTCTTCATCCCGGAAATCCTTCACAGAAGAACGCATCAGCCGGAGAGCGTCCTCGTAGGTGTAAGGAAATTCATCCTTTTCCATCACCAGAATCAGATCAAGTTCCATTTCAAGCCTGCTGCGGAGAGCCTGGGGGATCTCGCGGCCAAGCCAGCTGTGGATCAGCTGCCGGGCAGCGTGGAAATCACCGTGAAGTTTGGCTCGTGTGACGTCTTCCGGAAGAGGGAAAGAAAGAGTAGAAAGATCATGATACATGAGGGAACAATCCTTTCTGAAAATAAATAATATTGAACACACAAAGACGAAGAGGATTACCAGAGAAACAGAGCTTGCCGGGCGGGCTGTTTGAGGCCATAAATAAAGATCCGTCCGATT
>URRG01000224.1 GCA_900550095.1 uncultured Oscillospiraceae bacterium | reverse complement strand
AGCAGGGGCCCGTTTTGCGCTTTTGGATGCTGTTACGGGTCCTTTTTCGGCCGCACCGGCCTTGGGGCCGCCGGCTCCCGGTTCCCGTCAGGGCTGTTTTCCGGGGGAGTGACAGCGTAATAGTAGTTTGTCAGCCGCGCGGCGTAGACGTTGCGGTATTCGCTGGGGGTGAAGCCGGTGGCTTTTTTAAAGGCCCGCATAAAGGTATGACTGTCGTTAAAGCCGCAGAGATCCGTGATTTCCGCAATAGTGGCGTTTCCGTCGGTCAGAAGGGCGCGGGCGTGCTCGATCTTCTGGTTCAGGATATACTGTTTCAGGGGTACGCCGGCGATCCGGCTGAAAACATGGGAGATATATTTTTCATTGTAGCCGAAATAGGCGGCGATATCCCGCACCAAAAGATTGGAATTCACGCTGTATTTTACATAATCCACGATATCCAGATAGATTTGTTTGGCCGCATCCTGCTTCAGGGGGATTTCAGAACGCTGCATCTGATTTTTGAGCTCGCAGAGCACACTGGTGCAGAGAAAGTCGTTCTCCGCCGGGTCGCCGTAGGTGCGGATGCAGTCCTGCATCTGCTTCATCAGGACGATCAGGCGTTCCGGCTTCGGGAGACTCCCAAAGGCGGGGAGCTCCAGGCAGGGGCGGTCTTCCCCGGGGCCGGGTTCCCTGCAGAGAAAGTGGAGCCAATAAAACTGAGGAGAAGAAGGCTTGACCCCCACCTGTCTTTCCCCTGGGGGGATGAGAAGATATTCGCCGGCGGATACGGCGTAGTCCTTTTCCAAAGCGCGCATGAAGACTGTGCCGGAGGAAACGACGATCAGCTCGTAATCCGTCAGCGTCCGGGGAGCGTGCGCCCATCCCTCTGCGGGAGATTCAAATTTTCCGGCCAGATGGTAGAGAAGAGGTCTGTAAACAGGCAGTCTCAGCAGGGGCTCCATAAGGCGCCGCCTCCTTTCTCCGTATTTTTGCATATTCCCAGCAGCTTTCTGCCCGCTGGTCGGGGGATTCCATTCCATTATAGCGGAATTATACCGGAATGCAAGAAGATTGCCCGTATCTTTCCGCGCCCGGAATATAAAAAATAGCGATCTTTCCCGTTTTTCGGAATTTTTGGGGATCCACCTTGAATTTTCAGGATTTTATGGTAGAATAGTAACCGTGTAATAGCCATTTTGGTAACTAACAAATGGAGGTGTTTTTCCATGGCATATGTAATTTCCGACGCTTGCATTTCCTGCGGCGCCTGCGCAGCAGGATGTCCTGTGAATGCTATTTCTGAGGGCGACAGCCAGTATGTGATCGATGCTGATCTGTGCACCGAGTGCGGCGCTTGTGCAGAAACCTGCCCCGTGGGCGCTCCTGCTCAGGAATAAGCCAAAGAATAAAAGAAGGCGGAGCGGTGACGCGCCGCCTTCTTTTTTTGCCTTTGCCTGCAGATCCGGCGGGCGGAATTTTACATATGCTGCGCTTCCAGCGTATGTGCTGGAACAGGGACCATGGAGAAAAGCCTGAGGATAGGAAGGCCGGTTTGCCGGGAGCCTGAGAGCCCGGTCCAAGGCCGGCGGGATGGGAGGGATCGCATGAAAGCTGCGGCGGAAGAAAACAGAGCGCCCCGGCCGGAACGGCAGGGGGAACGGTGGGAGCCTTTGGGCCCCTCTATGAAAATACTGGTGGATTCGAATCACCGCTTCAATACGGATACCATTCTTCTGGCCCATTTTTCTATGCCGGGCAGAGGGGAGCTCTGCGCCGATTTCGGCACCGGCTGCGGGGCGATCCCCCTTCTGTGGTGCGGTCGTTCCTCCCCCCGGAAAGTATGGGGCGTGGAGCTGCAGGAAGATGCGGCGAAGCTGGCGCGAAGAAGCATACAATTCAACGATTTGGAATCGAATATACAAATTATACAGAACGATATAAATAATAGAGAGGCGCTGCGGGCCGCTTTTGAGCCCGGCTCTCTGCACAGGATCGCCTGCAACCCGCCCTATACGCCCCAGGGACGGGGAGGCCTGTGCCCGGAAAACAGCCGCCTTCTGGCCCGGCATCAGGTGGCCTGCTCTTTTTCCGATATTGCCCGGCAGGCGGCCTATTTCCTCCGGTGGGGAGGGAAATTCTGCTGCTGCCAGAGGCCGGAGCATCTGGCAGCCGTGATAGCTTCCCTGCAGAGGGAGGGGCTGGAACCTAAGCGGCTGCGGTTTGTGCAGCAGAGAAGGGAAAAGGCCCCTTTCCTTTTCCTTCTGGAGGCTTCCAGAGGCGGGAACCCCGGCATGCGGGTCCTTCCCGTACTATTTGTGGAGGATCCCGGCGGCGGACTCTCTCAGGAGATGCTGGATATATACGGATCGTATAAAAGCGAAGAAAAATACGGCAAGACAGGCCGGAAACCGCAGGCGGAAACAACTGCGGGCGACGGCAAAAAAGGAGAATGAACTATGTGTGAAACGGCTGTGCCCGAAGCGAAGGGAGCCGCGGCGGGGTGCGGGGAATCCCACGGAAAATGCAGGACGGAGCAGAGGCCCTTTCCCAGGGGTTCCCTGGTCGTGGTGGGCACTCCTATAGGCAATCTGGAGGATTTTTCCCCCCGGGCGGCGGAGGCTCTACGGCAGGCGGACTTCATCGCCGCGGAGGATACCCGCGTGACGATGAAGCTCCTGAACCATTTAGGCATCCATAAGCCTCTGGTCAGCTATTATGAACACAATAAACGGGAGAAGGGCGAACTCCTCTGCGCGCGTATGGAAGCGGGTGAAACCTGCGCGCTGGTTTCCGATGCGGGGATGCCGGCCATATCGGATCCCGGGGAATTGCTGGTGGCCCAGTGCGCTGAAAAGGGCATTCCGGTGACGGCTGTGCCGGGGCCCAGCGCCGTCGTCACAGCTCTGGCTCTTTCAGGGCTTCCCACAGGGAGGTTTACGTTTGAAGGCTTCCTGAGCGTGAACAAAAAAAGCCGCCGGGAGCATTTGGAGGAGCTGAAGGGAGAACGAAGGACGATGGTCTTTTACGAAGCGCCCCATAAGCTCCCCGCCACGCTGCGGGATCTTCTGGCGGTTCTGGGAGACAGGCGCATCGCGCTGGCCAGGGAGCTTACGAAGCTCCATGAAGAGGTGATCCGCACGACTCTGGGGCAGGCGGCGGAGCGGTTTTCTTTCGAAGCGCCCCGGGGGGAATTTGTGCTGGTCGTAGAGGGGGCCAAAAAACCGGAGGAAAATGTATTCACGCTGGAAAAAGCCGCGGAGCTTGCGGCACGCTACCAGGAGGAAGGGCTTTCCCTTTCGGATGCGGCGAAAAAAGCCGCCTCTGAAACGGGCTTCAAAAAAGGGGAAATTTACCGCCTTTTGACCCGGTGACCTTGTGACGGCCGTTTTCCGAGGCCCTTGAGGCGGCCAGACGAATAGACAGGCATACGGACGGCGCGGGAACAGGAAAACGGCTGCTCAACAGTGCGGCCCATTACCGAATAGTCCGTTAACCAGTTAGCCGGCCCATTGGTTCATCATTGGCGCGGCGGCGCGCGTAATTGTGTGTGACCGCGCTCAGCCGGCGGAACAGCGGGCAGCGCAAAACTGCCTGCGGCTTGCGGTCAGGCGGCAGGTGATCGGCGGTTGGGCGCAGGGGATTCGTCTGTTCTCTGTTTCAGGTATCCGGGGTTATCCGGATCTCCGGAGTTCCGCACATCAGGCGCACCTGCACCCGGGATCCCGGCGTTTGGGCTCCCCGTTCTTCTGTCCGATATCCTGCATCCGGTATCCAGTATCCGGTATTTGGAATGCAGAAAAAGGGTTCGGTCCGCAAAAGGCGGGCTTACTCCCTCGGCTGGGAGGTTCCCTGCTCTTTTGCCTGTTCCCAAAGGGCGGGGAATTTTTCCTGGAGGAAGAGGGACATGGGGCTTTCGGGACGGCTCAGGAGCTTTTCCCGCCGGATTTCCTGCAGGATCATGCGGTTTTGCGCTTCCGTTTCCTCTGGAGAGAGGGCCTCATAACGCCGGATACAGAGCGCTCCTGTTTTTTCCAGCCGGAGAAGCTCCTCGTAGGCGTCCGGAATATATTCTGCGGATTCCACGGGAACCGGGTCCTCTGAAACGGCGGCCACGGAAATACCTGTGCCGTTTTGGGTATATGTCCCCCGGCAGATGTAGACGCATCCGGAAAGGCCTCCGTAAAATTCGGAAAGGGCGCCGGAAAAGGATTCGGTGTAGACGGGGACGCCGTCCTCCCGGATACCGTAATTCATCCATCGAAAGGGCCTGCTCCAAATGTAAAGAGCTGCCAGGGCCCGGCTGGTGGTGAGATAGACGCAGGGCTTCTGCAGATTGGAATCGGCACATAAAAAAGGTTTCAGGATCGTGAGTCCTACTTTGGGGCTTCCGTGATAATACAGCATGGGGAGCACTTCCTTTTCCGCAAAATCTCCGCCTTTCCGCAGGCTGGATTCCTTTTTCAGTATAGCAGAAACCGGGTGAAAAAACAGGCTGGTTTTCTCCGTTCCCGTATGGTATACTATTTTACAGAAGCAGGGGCTTGCGCAGAGAGAGGAGAAGTTTGCCTAGGCGTTCCTTTTTGGATAGAGGTTGCATAGAGGAACGGCGCGCCGGATAGCATTCAAGCCGGTGCAGAGGATTTGTGCGCTGAGGGCGCAGGGCATTTTATGATGTACGACAGTGTCAAAACGGCTCTTCCGATAGAGGA
>URRG01000223.1 GCA_900550095.1 uncultured Oscillospiraceae bacterium | reverse complement strand
GGCGTATTTCCCGGATCCTGATCGAAAAAGAGCCCCTTCCCCCGGAAGAGCTGGAAGAGGGCTGGGAGCAGAAGGCGGATGCGGAAGACATCCGCGGCAAAGAAAAAGGGAAGGCAAAGGAAAAGAGGGAAAAAAGGGAAAAATAAGGGCTTCAGCCCCGAAAAATCTCTCGGTTCCCGCTGGGGCGATCCCCGCATACCATCCCAAATCCCAATACTTCCAAATAGACGGCCACACAAAACACCGCACAGAGCTTGCGTACTCTGTGCGGTGTTTTTGTCATTGCCCGTCATAACGACACAGGCAAGGCCTTCATGCCTGAAGCCTGAAGCCAGGCCGCCGCCCTGAATATAACGGCGTGTAGAGGGCTCATGCTGCAGGAAGGACCCCCTCAGGAGTTTGGAGGGCCTCCTCCCAGGCTGTGGTTTCCGGCCATCCCCGCGTGTCGAAGGCGCTGCGGATACAGGCGCAGTAATACCGGAATTTTTCCTGCAGCAGGGGCGACGTGCGGACGCTTTTCGCCCCCGCCCAGACAGGCTCCAGGCTCATTGCGTCCTTCATGAGCTCGGCCCTGTCCTCCGTAGGATATGTGAGGCAGTAGCCGTCGAGAAAATATTCCCCCCACTGGTCCTTTTCCAGCCTCCGCTCCCCGTCATAGGAACCGTCGTAGGAAAAGCCCTCCGGGTTATACCGGTTCCACTCCTCCTCCGAGAAGGGGCTCGTCACATCGTACAGGGCGTCGTATGCCAGACGCCTGTCGATCAGATGGGCCGTTTCATGGGTGAAGACAGAGGGCAGGTAGTATACGTCCTCCAGGCTCAGGGCCATCTCCAGATATCCGCCCGCCTCGGTCACGTACCCGTCCGCCTTCACGGGGTAGCCGCTGCCCTGCCCGGAGGAAAGCCCGCCCGTCAGGGCGATCTTCAGGCCCCGCACGTCCCCGTAGAGGAGCTGCTCAAAAAAGCCGTCCGGATACCGCGCCATGGTCTCCTCCAATATATCCAGCCCGTCCTCCAAGGTCCTGTAGTCCTCGAGGGGCTCGATATCGTATTCCACAGGGGTCAGCTCTACCCATTCCCCGATCTGGAGCTCCACGCCGAAACGCCTTCCTATGGCCGCCGCCCGCTCATAGAGGGGGGCCAGCTCCCCTTCCGGAACAGCCGGGGCCCTTTTCAGCGCCAGGGGCTCCCCTTCTTCCTCAGAAGCGCTCCCGCCGGGGTTCCAGAAGAGGATCCCCGTCTCCCGCGCTCCTGTTTTTCCTGTTTCGCCTGTTCCGTCCCCGGCCTCATACACCGCGGCCAGGCAGGCGCCGCCCTGCAGCCAGGCCGTTTTTCCCCTGCCCTCAAAATACGCCTTCCCGGAAAAACGGGCTGCGGAAAGAAAGGAGCCGTCCGGCGCCCAGCAGGAGAAGGAACTCCCGTCCGCTTCCTGCCGGGCGCTCAGAAACACCCCGGCCCCCTCCACGGGCAGAAGGCGCTCCCGGGAGGCCAGCTCCCGCCCTCTGCCGGAGCCGCTTTCCACGGAAACTGCAGAATACCCGTCCTCCCCGCCGGAGGATGAAAACGCGATCAGCCAGCCGCCCCCGTCTCCCGAGGCCCCGGCGGAACAGGCCTCCCCCTCGGGATACTGCCCCAGAGTCTCCAGCGTTCTGCCGCTCCCCGCGTCCACGGCGTAATACTGCCTGCGCAGGGACTTGGGATCCGTCCCCCGGATCAGGAACGTCTCCCCGCCGACGTCCAGAGAAACGATCTCCGGCTCATAATACCTGCTGAAAACAGGGGTGAACTTCAGTTCCTCCCCCGCTTCCCCGGCGGCCTCGCCGCCCTCCAGGGAGGCGGAAAGGCAGCGGCCCCCTCCGTCCATGCAGTAGACCCTGTCTCTGCCCGCCGGGACCCAATATTCCGAATACGCCTGCGCAGAGGCGTATTCCCCCAAGAGCCGCAGCCCGCCGTCATACAGGGAAAGGGCCCCGTTCTGCCACAGGGCCACCGTCTCCCCGCAGACCTGCAGGACCTCCATGCCGTTGAGCGTGAGCCGGATTTCCGCCTCCTCCGTTCCCTCATAGGGATCGTACGCCGTCAGCCTGGCCTGAAGCATGCCTCCCCAGCCGATGGGGCGGGCCCGAACCAGAAGGAGCTTTTCTCCCAAAGGATACAGCCAGAGGGAATCCCCTTCCTCCACGCCGTCGAGGGCCAGCTTTCGCAGGCCTTTCCCTGCGGGCTCCCCCTTCACGGTGCGGGAGGCTCCTGCGTCCGCCCATTCCGCGCCTGCGAAGGCTTCGTTTCCATGAGCTTCCAGCTCCGGGCCTTCCGGACAAGAAACCGTAAGGGAACCGTTCCCGGAAAAAGGGGATTCCTCCCGCGCGCCGCTTCCCATTCCCCCCGCGCCCGGCCCGCAGCCTGAAAACAGTGCCAGAGCAGCGGCCAGAAGAAGAGCGGGAAGCATACGCGAAACAGACGGACGGCGGGTATCCCGCTTTTCAGAAAGGCTGTTTCCTCCTGTGCGCCGGGCAGACCCAGCCTGCCCATACATTTTTTTCATACTCCCATCACCCTTCTTTCTCTCCGTCCGTCCGTTAACGCCCGGGGCCGGAAATCCTCCGAGCCCCGTACAAGCACGGCGCCGTATCAGGCCGCCGCGTATGAACCGCTCTCCGGCTGCCGTGCCGCCGTGCAGCCATACAGCCATGCAGTCATGCAGTCATCGCCGCAAACCGCCGGGGCGGCCCGGCAGGAGGGATCCCCACGCTCCAGGCATCCGGAAACCCGCACGCCAAAGAGCATGCGCCGCGCCTACGCTGCAGGTATAGTTACGGCTTCTATACGTATGATATTCCCTTATGGAACCCGCCGCAAGGATTCTATCAAAGCTGTAATCTTCCCTTTCAAAGCTGTAACGGCCCAAGCAGAACACAAGGAGCTCAAAGAACATAACGATCTGCGGGCAGCACAGAAGCTTTCCGCCTCCGGGACCGGCCCGCGAATCAGAAAACCGGCAGGCCCGCAGGTCGGAAAGCCAAGCCCGGCAGGCACAAACAGCTCTGCGCAGGGCTCAAAAAAGCCCCTTCAAGAGACGAAACCGTCCCTTGAAGGGGCCGTGCAGAGACCATGCAAAGCATTGGAGCAGCGCTCAGAACGCAGGGATTTCCATAGATGCCCCGCCCTCCATGGCGGAAAGATGGGCGCACACGCCCGCGGCGGTGATGTTCCCGCCCAGCTCCTCATCCACGGCGGGCTTCCTGTTTTCCGCAATGCTCATGAGGAACTCGTGGACCAGGTGGGGGTGGGAACCGTGATGACCGCCGCCCGCGCCCGTTTCCAGGGTCTTCTGGGGATTGAGGGGATCGTAGTTCCCGCCAACGGTAAACCGCCGGATCTCCTCCGGCAGGCCCTGGTAGGGATTGGGCAGGGTGATCTGCCGGATCTCGGTGACGCCCCCTCTTTCCCCTCTGGGGTTGGGAAGAAGCTCCGTCACATAGGGAGCGTCACCGTCCTCAAAGCCCCACTCGAAGCTTTTTTTGCTGCCGTAGACGAAAAGCCCCTCCTGATAGGCCCGGGCCGTTTCAAACAGGGAGCGGGTAGCCTCGGCCTTGAGCCCGTTTTCAAACGCGAAGAGGGCGCTTTCCACCGGGAAGGGATTGCCGTAGCGCTCCGTGAGGCTTTTATCCATGGTCCCGCTTCCGAAGCACACCACCCGGTTCAGGCGGGAGCCTCCCAGCACGCGCATGGGGGCAATGGCATGGGTGCCGTAATGCATGGGGGGAAGCCCCAGCCAGTATTCCGGCCAGTCGGCCATGTCCTGATAATGGGAACCGCGCAGGAACTGGATTTTCCCCAGCTCTCCCGTTTCCAGAAGGCGCTTCACATAGAAAAACTGGTAGGTGTACAGAGTGGTTTCCATCATCATATAGTTTTTGCCGCTTTTGCGCTTGGCCTCCGTGATCCTGCGGATGCCTTCCAGACTGGTGGCCATGGGCACGGTGCAGGCGCAGTGCTTGCCCGCCTCCAGGACCGCCACGCTGTGCTCTTCATGCAGGGGTATGGGCGTCACCAGATGGACGGCGTCCACAGAGGGATCCTTCAGGATATCCTCCAGCCCGGCGTATTCTTTTTTTATACCAAGCTTTTCCCGGAAGGTCTTTTCCAAAGCCTTGTCCGTATCAAAAACAGAAAGCTCCCCCACCAGCGGATGCGCCTTGTATATTTCGGCAAAAGCCCCGCCAAACCCCAGGCCCACAAGAGCCACGTTGATTTTTTGCATATCCCGTTCCTCTCTTTCCGATTCTGTTTCAAACCTTGTGAAAAGCCCTGTTTTTTGGAGAAGGCTTTCTTCCGGCTTTCTTTTTCCGTATCTTCATGATATACTGAAATCCCGCGGGATAGAATGTATATTTCAGGCTTTTTTCATGTGTTATTTGGAAAGGGAGCGGTCTCATGCCCGGCGTATACGATCTTTGGGCCCCCAGGCGCGTCAGCGCCGCCAGCTACATCGCCTACAAAACCCCCAGCCAGCACCCAGACCGCGTCATGCGGGAGCACGACCTGGTCTATTTTCTGGAGGGGGAATGGGAGGTCTTCCAGGACGGCGTCCCCTATCTGCTCCGCGCGGGAGACGTTCTCCTGCTCCACGGGGGAAGGCACCATTACAGCCGGAGGCCCTGCCTGGCCGGGACGAACACCATATATATCCATA
>URRG01000222.1 GCA_900550095.1 uncultured Oscillospiraceae bacterium | reverse complement strand
GGCATCTCCTCTTCGCTGCGGCGATAGACAATATTCACGTTCTCAGCCCCCAGACGTTTAGCCGTCCTGGCAGCGTCCATCGCCACATTGCCGCCGCCTACTACAGCCACGTTCTTCGGGCGGATGATGGGTGTGTCATACTCCGGCTTATATGCCTTCATCAGATTCACTCGGGTCAGGAATTCGTTGGCGGAATAGGTTCCCACAAGCCCCTCGCCCGGAATATCCATAAAGTTCGGAAGACCCGCTCCGCTTCCGATAAAGACCGCCTCAAAGCCCTCTTCAAACAACTCGTCCACAGAAAGCACTTTTCCCATCACCATATCGGTGAGAATAGCGACCCCCTTCTCCTTCAGCCCTTCGATCTCTTTCTGTACAATTTCCTTCGGAAGGCGGAACTGAGGGATCCCATACATCAAAACGCCGCCTGCCGTGTGGAGAGCCTCGTACATGGTTACCTCGTAGCCCATATTGGCCAGATCGCCGGCACAGGTGAGCCCTGCAGGGCCAGCCCCGATCACAGCCACCCTGTGGCCGTTGGAAACAGGTTTTTCCGCCTTTTTAACCGCGTGATGCATATGCCAGTCCGCTACAAAGCGCTCCAGACGGCCAATGCCAACAGGCTCTCCTTTGATTCCGCGGACACATTTGCTCTCGCACTGACTCTCCTGCGGACATACGCGTCCGCAGACAGCAGGAAGAGAGGAGGATTTCGCGATGACCTGATATGCCTCTTCAAATTCGCCCTTCGCCACATGGGCAATAAATTCCGGAATGGAAATCATAACGGGACACCCGGAAACACAGGGCTTATGTTTGCAGTTAAGGCACCTCTGGGCCTCCCCCACGGCCATGATCTCATCGTATCCCAAAGCCACTTCCTCAAAGTTTTTATTGCGCACGTCCGGCGCCTGCTCCGGCATCGGCGTTTTCGTTAAAGACATATTAGGCATTTTTTGCACCCTCCATCAGATGACAGTTAAATTCCCTTGCAGCTTCCCTCTCCATTTCAGAATAGGTCCGGGAGCGCTTGATGACCTCGTCAAAATCCACCTCGTGGCCGTCGAAATCAGGGCCGTCTACACAAGCAAATTTGGTTTTTCCTCCCACGGTCAGGCGGCATCCGCCGCACATGCCGGTTCCGTCGATCATAATGGAATTCATGCTGATAACGGTCTTGATGCCGTACTCTTTCGTCAGATTGCATACGGCCTTCATCATAGGAAGGGGCCCGATAGCGACCACAAGATCATACCCTGCGCCCGCCTCAATGTTTTTCTTCAGGGCGTCGGTCACAAAGCCCTTGTTCCCATTGGAACCGTCGTCTGTCATCAAATAGAGGCTGTCGCTGGCTTCTTTCATTTCCTCTTCTAAAATGATCAAATCTGTATTCCGGAAGCCTGCTATCATATCCACCTTAGCTCCCAAGGCCTTCAAAGCCTTCGCCTGAGGATATGCAATAGCGCAGCCTGCACCGCCGCCGATAACCGCGGCTCTGGTATATCCTTCCAGCTCGGAGGCCTTACCCAAGGGACCGATGAAATCCAGAATACAGTCCCCTTCGTTCAGAGTATCCAACAGAAGCGTGGTTTTCCCCACTTTCTGGAAAATGATTGTCACAGTCCCCTTTTCCCGATCGTAATCCGCAATGGTGAGAGGGATCCTCTCCCCAAATTCATTGACACGCAGGATAATGAACTGCCCGGCCTGCGCCTTCCTGGCAATGTAGGGCGCTTCCACGACCATCAGCGTCATAGAGTCGTTCAGCGCACGCTTCTTGAGAATAGGAAACATCTCAGCACTTCCTTTTATAAAAATATACCGTCACTGTGCCCGGCAGGAAAGGCTGTGCAAAAACTTCCAGCCGCGTCCATGCCCGATACTGCGAAAACCGCTCCGCAGACGCCTATTCCTGCCTATTCAGAGGCGCCGGCATACTGCAGTACAATCTATTATACTTTTTATCAGCTTTTTTTGCAAGAACACGGTATCATTTTAAAATCGGAAAAATAAACGATGTATACATAGAAAATGCAAAAAATTCCGTTCAATCTGCAAAACTCCCATATTTTTCTGACTGAAATGAAGGAAAAGAAGATCGCCTTGCAGAATCAGACCTTCTCTGTGGGTCACACGGTACTTTGTTCCGATCATTTCTTCGCATTCGGCTTTTCGGCAGAGAAAAAGGGGCGGAATTTTCCGCCCCTTTTTCCCGTTCAGCTGTAAGGAGGAGTTACAAAATAATGCAGATCAAACCGCTGCATCCATCGTTGATGATTCTCTCGATAGTTTCCCGCATCTTGTCTCTGGCATCAGCCGGCATACGGTAAAGCTTGTTGTGAAGACCTTCATTCACCAGCTCATGGAGACTCTTGCCAAAAATATTGGATTCCCATATTTTGCCCGGGCTTTCCTCAAATTCCTTAAGCAGATACGCTACCAGCTCCTGCGACTGCTGTTCGGAGCCCACAATTGGAGTGACTTCGGTGGTTATATTGGTTTTCATCATATGGATGGAAGGAGCCGCCGCTTTCAAGCGAATGCCGTATTTACCGCCTTGCCGGATGATCTCAGGCTCTTCCAGGCTTAGTTCATCAATATCGGGCATAACGATGCCATAGCCTGTATTCTGTACCTCGTCGTACGCATCCCGGATTTTATCGTACTGCTTTTTCATGGCTGAAAACTGCATAAGGCAGTTCAGAAGCTCTCCTTCGTTATGCAGTTCGATTCCGGTCTTCTCTCCCAGCACCCTATAAAAGAGTCCCTGATCCATATCCACCCGGAGACGGGCCTTCCCCTCGCCCAGAGAAATATTCGTCACCTGCGCTCCGCAGATATAATCGCATTCCTGTATGGACTCCACAGCCTTTTGAAGCTCCCGGATCCGGGTGATACTGCCGGCAGCTTTGCGGATAGCCGTATATACAGAAGAACGGAGCCAATGCTCTTTTTCCAGCGTACAGAGCCAGCGGGGCATATCCACCCGGATCTCCTTAACAGGGAACTCAAACAGAACCTTTGCCAGAATGTCCCGGATTTCCTTTTCCTCCATAGTCAGGCAGTTCACGGGCATAACAGGCACTCCGTATTTGACAGAAAGTTCCTCTCCCAAAGCGATTACCCGTTCCGACTGAGGGTCGGTACTGTTGAGAAGCACAATAAAAGGCTTATGGATCTCCTGAAGCTCTGAAATAACCCGTTCCTCCGCCTCCTCATACTCTTCCCGGGGAATATCGCTGATGGAACCGTCCGTTGTGACCACCAGGCCAATGGTAGAATGCTCCGTGATAACCTTTTTCGTGCCGATCTCAGCAGCCATATTAAAGGGAATAGGCTCCTCATACCAGGGTGTCATGACCATCCTGGGCATATTGTCTTCAATGTATCCCAAAGAGCTGGGAACGATATATCCCACACAGTCGATCAGACGGACGGAAAACTCCGCGCTTTCATCCACACGGATAGTCACAGCCTGTTCCGGGATGAATTTGGGCTCCGTGGTCATAATCGTTCTGCCTGCGGCGGACTGCGGCATTTCATCTACAGCTCGGTCTCTCCGGTATTCCTCTTCGATATTGGGGATGACAATGCTTTCCATAAAACGCTGGATAAAGGTGGATTTGCCTGTGCGGACAGGGCCTATTACGCCCACAAAAATGGAGCCGCCCGTCCTTTTGGAGATATCGGTGTAAATTGTCCTTTCCTCCATATTTTATCCCTCCTTATTCTGTATGCACAGGAATGAGCAGCATGCGGGTATCCGGAACGCTGTCTCCCGTAAGGTCATTCTCCCGGCAGATATCGCCCACAGAAGAGCGGTACGCCCGGGCTACTTCCCAAAGGCGTTCCCCCTTTTCCGCGTAATAAATACACAACGCCGCCGGATCCTCCTGAACAGGCCTGTTTTCATCCGCCTCCATCCGTTCTACGGTGCGTACGGTCCTGCGGCAGAAGACTGAAGCCATAAGGCGCAGCTCCGCCTTCAGTTCCACTTCACCGGCAGAAAATCTGTAATTCATATCCGCTACGATGCAGTCTGCGTCGATACGCAGTTCTCCCGCGGCCTGACAGGGACGGTCGAAGGCGTATTCTGCCACACGCTCAAAATAGAAGATCGCATTTTCCGTGTTTACCGCCAGCATACAGATATTGTATTTTCCCTCAAAATGGATCCCGCCTTCCTTCTGGGAAGCCGTTACGTCGCACATTTCGCTCCAAATGTCTATGATTCGTTCCGCACCGCCTTCCACCTGGAAGGTATTTTTCTCCAAAAGCGTCTCTTCAAACAGATCGCATAGGGATTCCGGCTCCGCCTCTGCATATTCCAGAGACGCGTCGTATTTTTTGGAATATGCGTCGGATACCACGGCGGTATTTCCGTCGCAGTATGCGGAAACCGAAGCCAGAAGACGGATCTGCGTATCAAAATAGATCTTATCTCCTGCATAATCGTTCTTGATCTGGATATCACAGGAGATCACCTGCAGCCGCAGATCCGTTCTGCAGTCGTCGGTAATACCTCCGCAGTCCACCATCTGTGTGAAAGGAATCTCATATTCCATGCATTCCGGCAAAGTTCCTTCCTCCGGGATCGGGCAGTACAGCATTTTCAACGCTATATCGCCCTTCACCATCACCTTATTGGGGATGACCTTGAAATCCAATGTATTGACCACAGCCGACGCATGAAGGACCGTATCCAG
>URRG01000221.1 GCA_900550095.1 uncultured Oscillospiraceae bacterium | reverse complement strand
CTCCGGCACGAAGACAAGCGGCGTCGTCCGTATCCTGAAGGATCTGGACAACGACCTCAACGGGAAGGATCTTCTTCTTGTTGAAGACATTCTCGACAGCGGCATGACGCTGAGTTACATACGGGAGATGCTGCAGCAGAGGAACCCCAGCAGCATTAAGCTGTGCACCCTGTTTGACAAGCCCGAACGCCGTTCGGTGGATATTCAGGCGGATTATTCCGGCGTGTGCGTTCCCGATGAATTCATTGTGGGCTACGGTCTGGATTATGATGAAAAATACAGGAATCTCCCTTATGTCGGAGTCCTGAAGCCAGAGGTGTATGAAAAATAAGCCGAGGCGGATAAAGGAGTGAATGGATTTGGAGAATAAAAGCAAGCTGAAAAGCTGGGCTCTCTATCTGGCGATTCCCATTGTTCTTTTGATCGTGATGGGGGTGCTTATCAATAACCGGCCTTCCAAGACTTATAATTATTCTGAGATCGTGGGATACTTTGAGGATCAGAAGGTTACGGAATTTTCCCTGGATTTGGGTTCGGGGGAGATGAACATTACCCTGAACGAAAAAAATAAGGACGGAGGGAAAACGATCCTCTATTATACGGCGCCCAACGCGGGCTTGCTTTTGGAGGAGATCGACCCTTATGTAAAACAGTACAATGAGGATCATCCCGACGCGAGGATGGTGCGCAATTTGATCCGTCCGGCGGAAACTTCCTGGCTTACCAGCATGATCCCCATGCTGCTGGTCCTGGTTCTCGGCGCCGTATTCTGGTGGTTCATGATGAAGCGCCTCAACGCCAGCATGGGCGACGCGGGCAAGCAGATGAACTTCGGCAAGGCCAAGATCAAGCAGATGGCGGACGAGAAGCGTAAAACCACTTTTGCGGATGTGGCCGGCGCCGATGAGGAAAAGGAAGAGCTTCGGGAGATCGTGGAATTCCTCAAAAACCCGAAGAAATATAACGAGCTGGGCGCGCGTATCCCCAAAGGCGTGCTTCTGGTGGGCCCTCCCGGCACAGGCAAGACCCTTCTGGCCAGGGCTGTGGCCGGCGAGGCGGGGGTGCCTTTCTTCTCTATCTCCGGTTCTGATTTTGTGGAAATGTTTGTCGGTGTGGGCGCTTCACGTGTCCGCGATTTGTTCGAGCAGGCGAAAAAGAATTCTCCCTGCATTATTTTCATCGACGAAATCGACGCGGTAGGCCGTCAGCGCGGAGCGGGCCTGGGCGGCGGCCACGATGAGAGAGAGCAGACGCTGAACCAGCTTCTGGTGGAGATGGACGGCTTCGGCGCCAACGAAGGCGTTATCATGATCGCGGCCACCAACCGTCCTGACATCCTGGATCCGGCCCTGATGCGGCCCGGCCGGTTTGACCGCCAGGTAACGGTTGGATATCCGGATATCAAGGGACGCGAGGAGATCCTCAAGGTGCATGCCAAGGGCAAACCCATCGCTCCCGATGTGGAATTGAAGACGATTGCCAAATCCACTGCGGGCTTCACCGGGGCAGATCTGGAGAACCTGCTGAACGAAGCGGCCCTTTTGGCGGCCCGCCGCAGCCTGAAGGCCATCACCATGAAGGAAATCGAAGAGGCGACCATCAAAGTGGTAGTAGGTACGGAAAAGAAGAGCCGCGTCATGACGGACCGGGAGAAAAAGCTCACGGCGTACCACGAAGGCGGCCATGCTGTGGTGACCTTTTTCTGCAAGACGCAGGATCCCGTTCATCAGATTTCCATCATCCCCAGAGGTATGGCGGGCGGCTATACCATGCAGCTTCCTGCTGAGGACCGTTCTTACCGTACCAAGGGCGAAATGAAGGAGGATTTGATCGTTCTTCTGGGAGGCCGTGTGGCAGAGGCCCTCACGCTGGACGATATCTCCACAGGCGCCTCCAACGATATCGAACGCGCGACAAAGACGGCCCGGGCCATGGTGACCCGCTACGGTATGAGCGAAACGCTGGGAACTATTATGTACGGGCAGGATGACAGCGAACCTTTCCTGGGCAGGGATATGGGACATATCCGGGATTATTCCGAGACGACGGCCTCCGCCATCGACGCGGAGATCCGCAGGCTGATGGATACCGCATATAAGAACGCGGAAACCCTCCTTCTCCAGCATATGGATAAGCTCCATCAGGTGGCGAAGTTCCTGTTTGACCATGAGAAAATGTCCGGCGAGGAGTTTGAGGCGGTCATGACAGGGAATACTGTGGGTATCGGCATCGATTCCGTAGATATTGGTATCGGGGATGTTTCGGAGACTCCTCCTTCCGATCAATAAGCCCTGTGCTGCCGGCACTTTGGAGGCGGAGAGCGGATTCCTGCCCCAAGAATTGAAGCGAATCACAGGACGGATAGGTTGAAAATGGGGAAATGAACGGCATTTCCCCATTTTTTCGGCTCCGCGCCCTTAGGGGAGGCGGGGCTTTCCCATGTTGTAAGCAGAGAAGAAAGGTGGCTGAATATGGCGGCAAAAAAGGCTGTATATAATGACGAAAGTATATCCATGCTCAAAGGGGCGGATCGTGTCCGTTTGCGCCCTGCGGTCATTTTTGGGTCGGACGGCATAGAGGGCTGCGAGCATTCGATTTTTGAAATACTCTCCAACGCTATCGACGAAGCGCGGGAAGGGTTTGGGACGGAAATCACGGTGACCCGGTACGCCGACCATTCTGTGGAGGTAGAGGACCACGGCCGGGGCATCCCTGTTGACTTCAACAATAAAGAGCAGCGGTATAACTGGGAGCTGGTCTTCTGTGAGATGTATGCAGGCGGCAAGTATAACAACGATAAAAACGGCAGTTACGAGTATTCCCTGGGCCTGAACGGATTGGGACTCTGTGCCACCCAGTACGCTTCCGCATATATGGACGCGGACATCCGCACGGGGGACACCCGTTATACCCTGCATTTTGAAAAGGGCGAAAATGTGGGGGGGCTGCACAAGGAGCCGTATAAAGGAAAATCCGGCTCCCGGATCCGCTGGATGCCGGATCTGGAGGTCTTCACGGATATAGACGTCCCCGCTGAATATTATAAGGATATCCTGCGAAGGCAGGCTATCGTAAACGATGGGATCCGCTTTGTTTTCCGGGACCAGGTCGGCGGAAAATTCGAGATTACGGAGTTTTTATATAAAGAGGGCATCCTGGATCATGTAAAGGAGATAGCCGGAGAGGACGCGCTCACAGGCGTGCAGTTCTGGCAGTCGGAAAAGAAGGTGCGCGACAGAGAAGATAAGCCTGAATACCGCACAAAGATCAATGTGGCTGTGGCCTTCAGCAACAAGTTTCACGTGACGGAATACTACCATAATTCCAGCTGGCTGGAGCACGGCGGCGCGCCGGATAAGGCTGCCCGCAACGCTTTTGTTTACCAGATCGATTCGTATCTGAAGCATACGGGGAAATACAATAAAAATGAGAGCAAGATCACCTTCAACGATGTGGAAGACTGCCTGATTCTAGTGATCTCATCCTTTTCCAATCAGACCTCCTATGAAAATCAGACCAAAAAGGCCATTACCAATAAAGGGATCCAGGAAGCCATGGTGGAGATGCTCCGCCACAATCTGGAGGTTTGGTTTCTGGAGAATCCCGCCGAGGCGGACAGGATCAGCGCACAGGTGCTGGTGAACAAGCGCAGCCGGGAGGATGCGGAAAAGACCAGGCTCAATATCAAGAAGAAGCTTACCTCCACTATGGATGTTACCAGCCGTGTGGCTAAGTTTGTAGACTGCCGCAGCCGGGATGTAAACGAACGGGAAATCTTTATCGTGGAGGGAGATTCTGCTCTGGGCGCCTGCAAGCAGGCAAGAGATCCCAATTTCCAGGCCATTATGCCCATCCGGGGGAAGATCCTCAACTGCCTGAAGGCAGATTACGATAAAATTTTTAAAAGCGAGATCATAACAGACCTGATCAAAGTGCTGGGCTGCGGCGTACAGGTGAAATCCAAGGCCAACAAGGAGCTTTCCACTTTTGATCTCAGTTTGCTTCGATGGAATAAGGTCATCCTCTGCACCGATGCCGATGTGGACGGCTTCCAGATCCGCGTTCTGCTCCTGACGATGCTTTACCGTTTGACGCCCGCTCTGATCGAAGTGGGGAAGGTTTTTATAGCGGAATCTCCTCTGTATGAGATCACTTCTAAGGATGAGACCTATTTCGCGTATACGGAGCAGGAGAAGGCGGATTTTCTCGCAAAGCTGCAGGGGAAAAAATACACAATTCAGCGAAGCAAAGGGCTGGGCGAGAATGAGCCGGATATGATGAACCTCACCACGATGAACCCCGCTACGCGCCGGCTGATTCAGGTTCTGCCCAGCGACGCGGAACGGACGGCGCAGCTTTTTGACCTGTTTCAAGGGAACGATCTGACCGGACGAAAGGATTACATCGCGGAACACGGGACGGAGTATATCGACGCTCTGGATATAAGCTGATATTCCATGCGGGGTCAATACTATCGGAATGGATTGGAGCTGACATAGTATGCCGAGAAAACGAAAAGAGGCCTCCCTTCCCAAAAGGGGCTCTGCCCGGGGTGTCATCCAGCGGGCGGGGGAAGTGGTGGAGCAGAAGATAACAGATACTCTGGTCGAAAATTACATGCCCTATGCTATGAGCGTGATCATGTCCCGGGCTATTCCCGAGATAGACGGCTTCAAGCCCTCGCATAGGAAACTGCTTTTCACTATGTATAAGATGGGCC
>URRG01000220.1 GCA_900550095.1 uncultured Oscillospiraceae bacterium | reverse complement strand
TACCGGGTGATGGAATCCTTTGTCCGCCCGTTTCCATGGCGGTCGGGGATTTCAACGATCAGAGGGCATTTTCGGTTGAGTTTTAGGTCGTAGATACGTTCAGGGCAAAGCCGCAGCAGTGTTTCTGTTATGAGAATCACAGCTACATCCTTCATTTTCAGAGCTTCATCCAGAGCCTTTTCCACTTCTTCAGGCTCATGGACCACAACGCCTTGGATGCCTGCCAGACGCATGCCGGCTTGTGTATCTATGTTGTCGCTGATCAGATAGAAGCGCACGAAAAGACCTTCTTTCTTCTTGGCGTTCTCATAATTTCGTCAGAATTTGCCCAGAATCAGGATGGAAATCAGAAGACCGTAAAGTGCGATGCCTTCGCCCAAAGCCACGAAGATAATGGATTTACCAAAGGCTTTGGGATCCTCACTGGTGGCTCCGATCGCAGCGGGGGCAGAGGCGGCTACGGCAATACCGCCGCCGATACCGGCAATGCCTACAGCCAGAGCCGCTGCGATCATGCCCATCCCCTTCGCGGAAGCATCGGCAGAGGCGTCCGCGGTTTCAGAAGCGGCGGTTTGGGGGGCTGCGGGCTCATCTGTGGAAGCGGCTGAAGCGATAGCGGGAACGGAAAAGGACACGATGCACACCGCCAGGAAGCTCAGCAGCTGAACAGCGGTGGCCCGGCTGGTTTTCTGCCCCTTTTTCACAGAGCGGATCGCCCAAACGACGGACAGAATCAAAAACAGAACAGGGAGAGCGATAAACAGTGCAGTCATATTGATTACCTCCATTAAATTGACATATTGCATATTCCGGATCACAGGAAACGGAATCACTGAACAGGGAAAGGAAGGCGGATAGGCTTGAAGGGCCGGCCCGCTCCATCGAAGAAACGGCTGAACATCTCGTAGAATTCCAGGCGGAGAGCCTGAATTCCCACCAGAAGACCTTCCATAGCCATGATAACCACGTTTCCAATTGCCACCACCAGCACATAGAAGATGCCGGTAGTCATGTCGGCCAAAGTAAATACCACGGTCATCATGCCGACATGCACCAGAACGAAGGCGCCCACCCGCAGAAAGGAAATGGTGTTGCTGGCATAGCTGAGAAGAAATTCAAAGACTTCAAAAAAATTCTGCATTATGAAACCGCCCCAGCTTTCCGGTTTCCAGTCGGGCCTCTTTTCCAACAGGCCTCCCAGAACCTCCCGGAAAAAGATCACCAGAAGAGGAAGGGCGATGACGAGCACGATATAGAGAGGTGTGACGATCTGCCAACCAAACGCTAACTGCCCACCGAAGCCTGCCACGATACCGCCGTAGAAAATCAGCCCCGCCACGCCGTTGGGCCCGAAGAAGGCGTTTTCCCAATGCTTCCGTTTCACGGAGGAATAGATATTGATGAGGATAGCCGCCAGCATAAGGAAAATACCGATTCCCACCGCGGAATAGATGATGACGTTTGTCGTGCTGGGCTCCATAACTTCAATAGGCTTTTCTGCAAATCCCATTGCTTTATACATGGGGTCGAGCCAGTGTTCATAGCCGAAGACAGAACCGAATACCAAGCCGAAAAAGGCTGAGGATATACCGCAGGGGATCAGGATACGGCCCAGAGGCATGCGCTTGAGCTTCCACATAAGATAGCCCGTCACGGAAACTAAAAGCCCCTGCCCCAGATCCCCAAACATCATGCCGAAAAGAAGGATGTATGTCAAAGCGACAAAGGGCGTGGGATCGATCTCGTCATAGGAGGGAAGCCCATAGAGATCTATGAAAAACTCAAAGGGAGAAAACAGCCTTTTGTTTTTAAGCTTCACCGGCGGCGAATGGGGCATTTCCTCGGCAGCGTCGCGGAACTCGAACTCCACGGTCCTGAGCCGCTCCAGTTCACGGCGGAAAGGGCGCTCCTCAGAAGCGGGGATCCATCCGGTCAGAATAAAATTGTCGTTGTAATGGGCTGCATAGCGGCGGATACCGAAGAATACGGATTGCTCCGTCAGCCAGGAAAAAACACGGCTGCACTGGGCACGTTCTTCTTCCCAGCTTTCTTGCAGATTTTTCTGCAGTTCTTTTTCCCTTTCAGCTTCTTTTTCAAAGGCTTCCCGCATGGCTTCCACCATATGTTCAGGGGTGCTGTGCAGCTCCGAAAGCCGGGTGCGCTGGAAATAAAGGCTGGTAAAAATCCGGTCCACTTCGCTGACCTGGTCGATAGGGGAGAAATAAACGCCCCAGTACCGTTCCGCCTCCACCGTGCAGGGGAAAAAGATGACATAGGGGTTCTGGTCATACTGGTTCAGCTTCTCAAAGCTTTCCTTAGGAAGGCATCCGAAACGGACCTTTATGAATTTACAGTTCCGAATAGCGTCTAGATCTAGATCGAGTCCTGTAAAATGCAGGGTCTCCTCGGCGGCGTTTTTATACTCCTGCATTTTCTGCTGGGCTTCCTCCCGCAGCCGCCGCAGAGTTTCCATTTTTTCACAGAAGGAATCTACATATTTTTCCGCTTCCGAAAGTTCGATCTTCATTTTCCGAAGCGCTTTCTGTGTGGAACGAACAGGCTGAAGCCGGTTTGCTTTCAGAACGTCCGTCAGGCGGCGCAAGGGCTCTGCATAAGGATCTTCATCGGTGATCGGCAGGAATTTTTCTGGATTGGAATAGAAAGAGAGGGTGTTTTCCGGATGCATTTCCCCAGAACGTCCGCAGATAGCCGTCACCGCGTCCAGCTCTTCCATCCGTCCGATGATATTCACAATTTTGATTTTGGATACCGCCACATAAACACCTCCTCATTCATAACCGATATGCTCCTGTCAGGAGGGAACGGATCTCATCCGGCGTAAGGCGGTAGCGTACGCCTTCCACAACGGTGATGATATCGTGCACCTCAATGCGGAGCAGAAACAGATAACTGAGCATGACCACCGGAGGATGAGTGGAGAACCGGACGTTATGGCTGCAGTTTTGGTATGCGGCGCGTCCGGGGATCTGATCCGGCCGGTTATAGGGAATGCGGCGCAGCACTCGGCCACTTTGGGTCCGTTTCATGATTTCCGCGGCTTCTTCCGGTGTGTCGGCTCCCAACAGCCTATCCGTTGTTTTCTGAGTAAGACCGCCAAAGGGGAGGAGTGTGCTGCGGATAAAATCTCTGCTGTTTCCCGGCATAGCCTGCAGGCGGAGGATACGGCTGAAATTTTCCATGTCTATATCGGCCCGGAAAATAGCCTCCAGCCTTTTACGGGTCCCTGGGCGGCTGTATCTTCCGATAGCTGCAAAGACTCTTTCATAAAAGAAGGAAAACAGAGCGTTCTCCAAAGATGTATAATCCAGAGGCTTGCCGTTCTCCGGGACGAAGGGTTCCAGGATCTTCCGGTAAGGAGTATGGTCCAGTACCTCCAAAAGCTCCTTATAGCTGCGGATGCGGCTCAACCGTCCCAGATCGATCTGTTCATGCTTCTGCAGATACGACGGCAGCCCGAAAAGGTACTCCTCCGGCGTTCCAGCCTGAAGGAGGATGAGACTGCGGAGGATCTGTTCGATCTCGCTGCGTACGATCAGATATTCTCCAAATCTTTCTCCTATAGAAATTTCGTACCGGCAAAGCTTTTCGTAATCGTCGAAAATCTTCTGCTTCAGTTTGGTTTCCAGCTGGCCGCGGTGAACGCTGCTCTCGCTTATGGCGCTGAGGGCAGATGCGTAATCCGTTTTGTTTTTCAGATAGCCGGCAACTTCCCCCACCGACGAGCATTCCAGAAGAGCCTGAAAATCCTCTCTGGTGAGCCTTCTGCCATACATGGCGCGGGCTTTTGCCAGAATCGCATTTGAGGCCATTGCCTCCAGCATGGGGAATCATCTTCTTTCTCTATAAAAACTGCGTCCAACCGTATACCGGAATATTACTTCCCCAGCACACGGTTTGTAAGGGTTTCGACCCACAGGTCTCCCTTTTCCGCGTAGGTGTCGTCCAGCTGCTTTGCGATCTCCTGCAGGCGGCTGGAAGTTTCTTTCCATTTTTCTTCCGCAGCGGCCCTTTCCTGTGGTTCGTTCAACCCGATACGGCGGCGGGCCCGCTGAAGATATTCTTCCCGGAGCCGGTCGCGCATAGCCGCCAGTTTTTTTTCGGAATTCAGTTTTTCCTGCTGGGCGTTTTCTGTGATCTGCTGGGCTTTTTGATCCATTTCAACGATTTGTTTGATCATGTTCTGCATATCCACACCTCCAGAGGCTGCGGGAAGCGATACAGGGCCGTGTGTACGCGGCAGAAGATGTTTTGTTTTCTGTAGTTCCCATGTACTTCATTATATCCGCACGATACCAAAATAACAATGTTGTAAATATGAACAAAGATTGAAGTGATGCCAGAAAAGTTCTATTTTGAACCGTTTATTTAACGCAAAGTGACGAAACAGGAAAGGCGTAAAACAATCCGTTTGTAAAATAAATCGGCTGCAGAAAATTCTTTCTTCTGCAGCCGGAGAGCTATATTCAGTTTTTCAGACTCTGCATGGGGGCCGGAATGCGGCCGCCCCGCTGGATGAAGGGGGCGCTGGAGAAGGGATGGACGGGGATCACCGGGGCGGAGCCCAGCAGGCCGCCGAATTCCACCGTATCCCCCACCACCTTGCCGGGGGCGGGGATGAGGCGGACGGCGGTGGTCTTGGAGTTGACCATGCCGATGGCGGCCTCGTCGGCGATGATGGCGGAGAGGGTGGCGGCGGTGGTGTCGCCGGGGACGGCGATCAT
>URRG01000219.1 GCA_900550095.1 uncultured Oscillospiraceae bacterium | reverse complement strand
GTTTTGCAGCAAAATAAAAAAGACGGCAGAGCATTTCTTCAATTCTTCCAAATGTCCAATGGCAAGAAAAATCCAGCGCCGGAAAGCATCCGGCGCTGGATTTTATCCTTCCAGGACTTCTTCTTTTTGTCTCTTGATAACCTTCAGACGGGAAAATTCTTCCCGGTCTTTTTCCTCCAGAGCATCGGTAATATATTTTACCGTGCTCTCAAAGCGGGGGATCATAATGTTTTTCAGGGCGTTTGCCCGCTTCTGTGTCTTTTTGATAGCGTCCGCCAATCGGTAAACGCTGTTTTCCACCTCAGCCAGCTCGGCTGTAAGCTCTTTGACTCTATTGAATTTCATATAGGCTTGATCCAATAGCCCATTTGTAGAATGAAGGCCATAGGCGATAGGGGCCTCTTTTTTTTCCAGTGCCACCATGGGAAGCTCCACACCCATGACACTGCGATACGCAAGATTCAGCCCATTTTCTTCAGGAATTGTCAAAGCCATTTCCGAAGAGATACCCATGGTGATATTAGCCATCTGCAGGGCTTTATAGGCCTCTTCATAGGTTATGTCGATAGAGTCCTGAAGAGCAGAGGCCCTGTCTATCAGAGCCATCATTTCACGGATCAGGATATTGCGCTTCCGGTCCATGAGCTCATAGCCTGTGCGGGAAAGATTCAGGGATTTTTTGGCCGCTAAGAGATTGCTTTTTGTTGGGACAACTTGTGCGCTCACGCGTTATCCCTCCTTATCCGCTCCGGCGGGCCGGTCTGCTTTTTCCGAATCATTCCCGCTGTCTGTTTGGATGGCCTTGGCGGCGGAATTTGCCGCAGCGCGCTTTTTGGCGGGCTCATAGTATTTATCCAAGGCGGCATCATCCACACGGTCCAGCTGTTCCCTGGGCAGTGTGGAAAGAAGCTCCCATCCCAGATCCAGGCTCTGTTCGATGGTGCGGTTCTCCGTTGCACCTTGGCTGATGAATTTCTGCTCAAACAGCCGCCCAAACTCCATATATTGTTTATCCACCGGAGATAGTTCCTCCTCGCCGATAACAGAGGCCAGGGAACGGGCATCCATCACTTGGGCATAGGCGGCGAACAGCTGGTTGGAAAGATCGGCGTGATCCTCTCTCGTGAAGCCCTTTCCAATACCGTCCTTCATAAGGCGGGAAAGAGAAGGCAGGACGGAAACAGGAGGATAAATGCCGGAGTTATCCATAGTACGGTCCAGCACGATCTGCCCTTCTGTGATGTAGCCGGTCAGATCGGGAACAGGGTGGGTTACGTCGTCGTTGGGCATGGTGAGAATGGGGAGCTGAGTGACAGAGCCCTTGTGCCCTTCGATCATGCCCGCCCTTTCATAGAGGGAAGCCAGGTCGGAATACAAATAGCCCGGATACCCTTTTCTGCCCGGGATTTCACCCTTGCTGGAGCTGAATTCCCGCAGGGCCTCCGCATAGGAGGTCATGTCCGTCATAATGACCAGCACGTGCATATCCAGCTCAAAGGCCAGATATTCCGCCGCCGTAAGGGCGCACCGGGGGGTGAGGATCCTTTCGATGATAGGATCGTTGCTTAGATTGAGAAACATAACTACACGCTGCAGCACCCCGGATTCGTCGAAGGAGCGGCGGAAGTATTCGGCTACGTCGTTTTTTGCCCCCATAGCCGCGAAAACGATGCAGAAATTGTCTCCGCCATCGTCGCTGATGCGGGCCTGCCGGGCGATCTGAACGGCCAGCTCGTTGTGCTTCATGCCGGAGCCAGAAAAGATCGGCAGCTTTTGGCCGCGGATCAGCGTCATCAGCGTATCGATAGAGGAAACACCCGTGTTGATATAGTTCCGGGGATAGATACGGGATACAGGGTTGATAGGAGAGCCGTTGATATTCGCCCGGCGTACCGGATAGATATCCCCCAGCCCGTCGATAGGCCTGCCGGAGCCGTCGAACACCCGTCCTAAAATTTCAGGGGAGAGGGCCAGTTCCATAGGGTGCCCTTTCAGCCTTGTGCGGGTGTTGTTCAGAGAGATCCCTCTGGTTCCTTCAAATACCTGAATAACCACACGTTTTCCGTCAATTTGCACCACGCGTCCCTGCCGGATGCTTCCATCCTCCAAGCGGATTTCCACCATTTCCTCAAAAGAGGCGCCTTCTACGTCATCCAGGACGATCAGGGAACCGTTGATTTCCTTGACGCCTATATAATCGATCAGCATAGGTACCACCTCTTTCTCAGTTTGTCACAATGTGGGCGAGCGTGTCTTCGATCTCCTGCGCATATTCATCGAATATTTCGAGCTTGTTGTTGGGAATATCGTATTTCATCTTCACAAGCTTGTCGAAAAGACCGGTGGCCAGAATGGAGGAAATAGGAACGCCTGCGGAAATCAGTCTTCTGGCCTGTTTATGCAGGAGGAGGATCATGCGCATCATCTGTTTTTGTTTTTCCAGCGGGACAAAGGTATCCTCCGCGTGGAAAGCGTTCTGCTGCAGGAAACCTACCCGTATGACGCGGGCTGTTTCGATCACCAGTTTCTGGTCGTCGGGGAGGACGTCCGCGCCGATGAGCTTGACGATCTCCATCAACTGGCTTTCCTCCTGCAGGATACTGTTGATGCTGTAGCGGTAACGGACGAAGTCTTCGCCTACGTGCTCGGTATACCAAGCATCCAGGTCGGTAAAATATTCGCTGTAGCTTTGGGTCCAGTTGATGGCGGGATAATGGCGCGCATAGGCCAGGGCTTTATCCAGAGCCCAGAAGCAGCGGGTAAAACGTTTGGTATTCTGGGTAACGGGCTCAGAAAAGTCGGAACCCTGGGGAGAAACGGCGCCGATAATGGTTACGCTGCCATTTGTACCATTCAGGTTATCTGTCATGCCGGCCCGCTCATAGAATTCAGAAAGACGGCTGGGCAGATAGGCAGGGAAGCCCTCTTCGGCGGGCATTTCTTCCAGCCGGCCGGAGATTTCGCGGAGGGCCTCTGCCCAGCGGGATGTGGAATCAGCCATGATAGCCACATGATATCCCATATCCCGGTAATATTCGGCCAAGGTGATGCCTGTGTAAATGGAAGCCTCACGGGCCGCTACAGGCATGTTGCTGGTGTTGGCGATGAGCACCGTTCGATCTGTCATGGGGCGGCCGGATTTCGGGTCGGTGAGCTCGGAAAATTCCGATAGAACCTGGCTCATTTCGTTGCCGCGCTCTCCGCAGCCCACATAGATGATGATGTTGGCGTCACACCATTTGGCCAACTGGTGCTGGGTCATGGTCTTGCCCGTGCCGAAGCCGCCGGGGATGGCTGCCGTACCGCCCTTAGCGATAGGGAGAAGAGTATCTATGACACGCTGCCCTGTGATAAGGGGAACGGTTGTCTGAAGCCGTTGAGCTACAGGTCTGGGAGTGCGGATAGGCCATTTCTGGCAGAGACTTAGGGAATGGATTTTCCCTTTTTTGTCTTTCAGCTCTATTACTGTGTCGTTTACATGGTAAGAGCCGTTGGGCGATACCTTTATAACAGTTCCTTCCACACCGGGGGGAACCATACATTTATGAGTAATAACCGGTGTTTCAGGGCACTGAGCGTAGATATCGCCGCCCTTGAGACAGGCGCCTTCCTTTACAAGAAGCGTTACTTCCCAAAGTTTTTCTGTATTCAAAGAGGGAACACTGCTGCCTCTTGCGATAAAGGCGCCGCTTTCCTCTTCAAGCTTTTTTAAGGGGCGTTCGATGCCGTCGAATATATTGTCAAGGATTCCAGGGCCCAGAGTCACGTTCATGGGACTTCCAGTCCCTACTACGGGTTCACCGGGAAAAAGCCCGGTTGTTTCCTCATATACCTGAATGGTAGTGAGTTTATCGGTGATCCCGATCACTTCTCCTACCAGTTTATCCCTTCCCACATGGACCATTTCGGCCATGGAAAAGCTGCTGGAATCGCGTACGGTGACCACGGGGCCGTTGATACCGTATATGACATCCTCTGTTTTTTTATCATTTGTTTCTATCATAGCAGAAATCGCCTTCTTTCAAAAGAACTGCGGAACGGCCCCTTCAGTGGACAGAAAGGCCCGAGTTTTCTTCAAACCATCCCTTCTGCTCTTCCAGCAGGGTGTCCAAGGTAGAATCTGCCTCCAATTTCTTTTCAGGGCAAAGAATACGCAGGCCGCCCAGCTGAATAGAATCTTCTTCCTCAACAGTGCAGGAAAGTCCTAACGCTTTCTGCAGCTGCACGGCAAAGGGCATATCTTCCTTCCGCAGAAGCATCACGCAGTCACAGCTTTCCGCTCCATGAGAAATAAAAAATCCTCCTGCTTCCCGGGCGTATTTCTCAAGCAGCAAGGGATATTCCTCGCTTTTAGTGAATTGGAGAAGCTTTTCCGCGACGCGGCGGAATACATCCTCGGCTATGTCCTGGCGTTTTTTCAGGAGCTTTTTTCTTTCCTCGTTTTCCCTCCGGGCCATTTCGCGGGAGATCCGGTTTCGCATTTCGGCCATTTCTTTCTGGATCATTCCATAGGCTTCCTGCAGAATCTCGTCTTCCGCCTGTTCCAGCTCTTTTTTCTGGAAGGCTTCTACTTCCTGCTGAATTTTCTTTTGCTGTTCCAGCGCATAGTGCTGGATAGCAACATTGAATTTATCCAGTTTTTCCTGGTTGGAGTTTATCGGCATAGGGTATTCCTCCATCTTCCTGCTGTTTACTGCGGAACGGTCAGATTTTTACTCCGATGGCGTCCCGGACATACCGGGTGAT
>URRG01000218.1 GCA_900550095.1 uncultured Oscillospiraceae bacterium | reverse complement strand
TATACGCTCCGTCAATCTGATCGATACAGGCAAGCCCCTTGCACAGGCGTGTACCCCGGCCGATCATCTGCCAAAATTTTGCTTTAGAGCGCACTTTCTTGAAGAATACCAGGTTGACGCATTCCGGCACGTCAATGCCGGTGTCCATCATATCCACAGATACCGCGATATGCGGCTCTTTTTCCGGCTGCTTAAAACCGTCTATAATCGTCTGTGCATAAGCGTCGTCGCAGATCACCCGCTGGGCGAATGTGCCATGATACTGCGGATACAGCTTGTTGAACCGTTCCAGGATAAACTCGGCATGACGCTTGTTCTGAGCAAAGATAATAGTTTTGCCCAACTGGTCGCCGCCGGCCACTTTGATGCCCCTCTCCATCAGATCCTGCAGCACAATGTCAACGGTGGTTTCATTAAACACAAACTTGTTGAGCGCCGCAGATGGAACAAATTCCGGCATCGTGTCGTCTTCGATAAAATCGTCCTCATACCGTTCCTTGTCCTCGTCGGACAGATCGTCGTAGGTGATGCCCTCTTCAAGGAACTTGGTTTTGACCTCATAGTTATAGTATGGTACAAGCACATGGTCTTGATAGACCGCCGTTTCGTAATCGTAAGCATAGGTAGGGACGCCGTGTTCCATCTCAAAAAAGTCGTAGGTATTGCGGTCAACATCGGTTTTCGGCGTGGCGGTGAGGCCCACCATCATAGCGTCGAAATACTCAAAAATCGCCCGATACTTTTTGAATATGCTCCGATGGCTTTCATCAATGATAATCAAATCAAAATGCGCCGGAGTGAACAGCTGTCTTCCATTTTCGGATTTGGTGTCGTCGATGGCGTTTAAGATGGTCGGATAGGTAGAAAACACGATGCGGGCATTCCGGTCATCCTTGTTGGAGCAGAGATTGCACAGGGACATATCCGGCAGATAGTTCCTAAAATCGTCCTTTGCCTGCTTTACCAGCGCGGTTCGGTCGGCCAGAAACAGGATGTTTGTCACCCATTTGCCCCGGCTGAGGACATCGGTCAGGCTGGAAGCGGTCCTCGTTTTACCGGTACCTGTGGCCATGACCAGCAGGTGTTTGCGGAAGCCCTGCTCGATCTGCCCGCAGACCGCCCGGATCGCCTCTTTCTGATAATAGCGATCTGTAATTTTATCATCGATGGGAATGCCCATCAAATCCAGCCGCTCAGTACGGCGGTTCATCAGCTTTTGCAGGTCACCTTTGCTGAAAATACCGCTGACTTTTCGCGGAGGACCGCTCTGATCATCCCAGAAATACGTTTCAAAGCCGTTGGTGGTGAACAACATGGGACGGCGGCCAAATTTCCGCTCCAGACAATCTGCATACAAAGACGCCTGTTTTCGCCCTATATTCGGATCTTTGCTGGTGCGCTTGGCTTCCACCACTGCCAGAGGAAGGCCGTCCTTTCCAAAGAGGACATAGTCACAGTACCCCATCTGCCCAGCCACGCCGGCCATGCCCTCCACAGGGTATTCCTCCTGCACATCGGCGTCCGCGCCGGTAAACTGCCAGCCCATCAGCTTCATATCCACATCGATATAAGTTTTGCGGGTCTGAAACTCGGAGAGGTCTTCCGGCTGGAAGACGCGCTCTTGCCGGTGCTGCTCTTTTTCGGCGATGTAGCGGGCAGACATCTGCTCGATCTGTTTGCGGAGCGCCTCGATTTCCGCCTCTTTTTCATCCAGCAGGCTTTCCTGTTCCTTGATTTTTTGGGTATCCACAACCACCTTTCCGGTGGGGATCAGGCTTTCGTCAAAGGTGCGTTCCTCATAATCGGAACCATAGCAGAAATCGATCCACTGGATAAACTCAAACAGACCCTTCAGGGACACAAGGGCGTCGCTGGGCTGTACGCTCCGTTCTGTATGTACCGCCAGATTGCCCAGCTTGATGATGAAGGGCAGCTTGCCCCAGGTGTTGTAGTCCACAGCAAAGCGGAAGGTGGGCTCGTGGATGAGGGATTGCAGGTTATCCTTATAGGGCATTTTCATAGTCTTATCCGCCGCATATACCCACTTGACCGCCAGTTCCAGCGCCTTGCGGCAGCCCACTGCGCACATAGCCGGGGCGGAGGCATAGATTTTCTCGGCTTCGATGCAGGCGGGGGCGAAGAGGGCGTATTCGGGTTTGGTTTCGAGAAAGGAGAAGTTTGTCATAAACAATCACCTTCCATTCGTCTATGGATTTCTTCGTTAATAGCTGCGCAGACCTCCTGGAAATTACGATCGATATCCAGATTAGAAAATCGAATAACCTTTACTCCATAACGTGCAAGGACCATGCTTCGCTCGTCGTCATATGCGCGTCCCTGTGCGGTATAATGTTGAGAACCGTCAATTTCTATTACCAATTTAGCAGCATGACAGTAAAAATCCACGATAAATCTATCTATTGTTTTTTGACGTTGAAAACGCACAGGATAACAACGTAAAAAATCGTACCACAAATGATTTTCCTGCCGGGTTGCATTTTTGCGCAACTCCTTTGCCCGCGAAATAAGTTCTTTTCGATATGGCAAGGACACCTTGGTCATTCCCTTCGTTTTGTGATGTGCTTTGATTGGGGGTGTGCTCCCTCCGGCACTGCGTGTCCCCTCCCTCAAAGAGGGAGGGATTTGACCCCCTTCTTTGAGGGGCTGTCAGCAAAGCTGACTGGGGGAGTTATCCAAAATATTCCTGCATCAGCGCCTTTTTCAGCGTTTCCAGCTTTTCAAGGCTGCGGCTGATGGTAGTTTTTGTTTTCTCTGTTTTGCTGACAAAAGAAGCGAACTGCTGTTGACTTTCTATGTCAGGCAACATCACTTTGAGCTTTTTTATCATTGCTATAGATAAATAGGCAACAGTTGAACCTGCCTGCATGGAATCTATTTGCTTTCTAAATTCTGGCATCGTAAACAGATACGAAATATATAGCGGGGTTATACAATCCATATATCCAGAAAGCCAACTAATCATCCCGTCTTGAAAGTAAAATCTATCATTTGCTTTTACAATATAGCATCGTCCAAGTGTTCCTCTTGAAGTTATCAATATATCATCAGGGGCAGGAACTTGTCCTTGAGACCGGAGCGTTTCATATCTTTCTTCAGGTATGTACAAATCAGGCGTAACTGTTCCTGTATTGATTAGGTTAGTTAAATCAGAGACTCTCCAAAAAGGGACACCAGAAGAAGATTGTTCGCTTTGATAAATACGCTTACTTGAACCTACAGAACATATTTTAGACATCGGCAAAACACGCCAATTTTTGGCGTTAGTTTCTGGATCTCCAAAAATCTCCACAAACCTTGCCTTGACCAATTCATCCAGCTTGTCCAGCTGCTGGCGGCGTTTGGCAATCAGGCCACTGACCTTGTCCAGCACCGCCGCGATTTTGCGCTGTTCGGCAAGGGGTGCAAGAGGAAACTCTTCTTTCTGGTAATCCTTAAAATAAATGTGCGGAATGGTTGCACCAGTAAAATACTTGGACAGATTCATGTGTTCCATAGCATAAGCCAAATAGCTAATATCCACAGTATCACTTGGAATGATATATTGCATTGTTCCAATTACAGATGATTTTGCAGGTAATTTCATAATGCGCCCAATACCTGCACCATCTTTTACAACTGCAATATAGGGCTTTTCCTGTTGATAAAAATCCACATTGGCTATAAAGCCACTTGCACCATAAATCGGATAAATACCGCTATGTCCTTCTAAATCTTTTTGTACTAAATTTGACGTTGCCTTTTCGCAAACATCCCCCAACCTCGCCATCACAGCATCTCCTCCAACTCCGCCAGGCCTGCCGTGATCTCCATTTCCAATTCATGCAGATCAGCCATAATTTCAGCTGTAGACGGATACTCCACCGGCACATATTCCACTTTTTTGTACTTATTGATGGACAGATCATATTCATTATCTGCAATCTCCTGCTTGGGCACAAAAAAGCTCTGCTCGGTGCGCTGGCGGTCAGCTTCTTTCCCAAGATTGTGGAATCGTTTGATAATGTCGGGAATGTCGTTTTCCGGCACCTCACTGCGCTTGTCGTCCAGGGAATAGCCGTCGGCCTTCATATCGTAGAACCATACGTTTTCCGTGCCGCCTGCGCCGGTTTTCGTGAACACCAGCACCGCCGTGGAAACGCCCGCATAGGGCTTGAACACCCCGGAGGGCATGGAGATCACAGCCCGCAGCTGATGGTTTTCCACCAGCTCCCTGCGGATAGCCTTATGCGCCTTGGAAGAACCGAACAGCACGCCGTCCGGCACGATACAGGCGCACCGGCCGCCCTTTTTCAGCATCCGCAGAAACAGGGCCAAAAACAGCAGCTCGGTCTTTTTGGTGTTGGTAACGGCCTTCAGGTTGTCGTGGATGCTTTCGGCGTCTACAGTGCCCTTAAAGGGCGGATTCGCCAGACAGACGGTAAACTTGTCGCTGATCTGGTTCTGCTTGGAAACGCTGTCCTTGTAGTCGATGTCCGGGTGGCTGATGGAGTGCAGCATCAAGTTCATGGCAGAGATGCGCAGCATGGTGCGGTCGGTGTCAAAGCCGGTAAAGGCGGCCCCGGCGAAATGTTCCCACTGTTCGCTGGCCATGGTACCCTCGTAGTGCCTCCGGATATATTCTGAAGCAGACACCAGAAATCCCGCCGTGCCGCAGGCCGGGTCGCAGATGGTATCGTCCGGGGTGGGCTGCAGCAGCTCCACCATCATTTCCCGGATGTGCTTGGGGGTG
>URRG01000217.1 GCA_900550095.1 uncultured Oscillospiraceae bacterium | reverse complement strand
CGGGCCCTGCCGATACCGCAAAGCCGTCCACATCCTGCAGTGAAAAGCCGGTGCAGTTCATCATCTGCTCCGCCATTACCATCAGCGTCTGGCTGTGCGTCAGTTTTGTGTTGCAGTAAAACTCTCCCAAAACCTTTCCGCCCTCTGTGAGAGACACAGAGCAGGCAGAAGCCGTAGAATCCACCGATAAAAGCCTCATATGCCGATTCCCTCTATTTCAAAAATTCGCTCATTCTCTTCTTTTCCCGGAGATATTGCAATCCGTACAGCGGTTTCAGGCAGAGCCCCTTCTACATTCTCGCTCCACTCGATCACAAGGATCCCATCCGTTTCCAAGTAATCAAAAAAACCCGTGGAATAGAGATCGTCCCAGGAGGAGACGCGGAACATATCAAAATGATACACGGGAACCCGCCCTGCGTATTCATGCACCAGAGCAAAGGTGGGGCTTGAAACGCCGTCCTTTACGCCCAATCCCCGGGCGATTCCCCAGGTGAAGGCTGTTTTTCCCATTCCCATGGGACCGAAAAGCGCCAGCACTTCGCCGCCCTTCAGGGAAGCCGCCAGTTTTTCTCCCAGCTTTTCCGTTTCCTCGGCGCTCTGTGTAATCACTCGCATAATAGAGAAGAGTTCCCTCCTTCCGGGGCATTCATTCCTTCTTTTCCTCTCAGAAAAGACCGGATATAACGCCCTTCTCATCCACATCGATACGAAGAGCCGCCGGCGATTTTGGCAGGCCGGGCATTGTCATGATATCTCCCGCATAAGCCACCACAAAGCCTGCGCCATTGCTCAGCCGCAGATCCCGGATGGTAACGGTAAAGCCCTCGGGCCGCCCCAGCAGGGCCGCGTTATCCGAAAGGGAATACTGCGTCTTAGCGATGCATACCGGCAGGGAATCCCCTCCCAAAGCGCGAATATCCCGAAGGGCCTTTTTAGCGGCGGCAGTATACTGCACACCCTCCGCGCCGTAAATCCGTTTCGCTATGGTTTCGATCTTCTCCTCGATCGTAAGGCTGTCTTCATAAATGGGGGCGAATCCCGATCCTTTGCCCTCATTCTCATCGATGACCTTCACAATCCTTTCGGCCAGTTCCATGCCGCCTTCGCCGCCTTTTGCGAATACCTCCGAAAGAGCGTAGGCCACGCCCAGCTCACGGCAGCAGCTGTCGATCACCTGCAGCTCAGCGTCCGTATCCGTATGGAAGCGGTTGATTGCCACCACGACCGGTACGCCGTACGCGCGCATATTTTCCACGTGAGCTTTGAGATTCACGATCCCCTTCTCAAGGGCTTCCACATTTTCTTCAGCCAGCTCCGCCTTGGGAATTCCGCCGTTGTACTTGAGGGCCCGTACCGTGGCCACCACCACTATGCAATCGGGCTTCAGCCCAGCCAGCCTGCATTTGATGTCGAGGAATTTTTCCGCCCCCAGATCCGAACCGAAGCCCGCCTCGGTGATGCAGTAATCCCCCAGCTTTAGGGCCAGCTTCGTAGCCCGCACGGAATTACAGCCGTGGGCGATATTGGCGAAGGGACCGCCGTGCATGATCACAGGGGTATTTTCCAGCGTCTGCACCAGATTGGGCATGACAGCGTCCTTCAAAAGCGCCGTCATAGCCCCTTCCGCCTGAAGATCCCGGGCAAAAACAGGTTCTCCTCCATAAGTATAAGCTACCAGGATATTCCCCAGGCGCTTCTTCAGATCCTGCAGATCCTCCGCAAGACATAGGATCGCCATGACCTCTGTGGCCACTGTGATGACAAAGCCGTCCTCTCTGGGAACACCGTTGATTTTTCCGCCCAGCCCCACCACAACATTCCGCAGGGCCCGGTCGTTCATATCAAGACAGCGGCGGATCAAAATCCTTCTCTGATCGATCCCCAACGCGTTCCCCTGCTGCATGTGGTTGTCCAGCATAGCGCAGAGCAGGTTGTTGGCCGCGGTGATAGCATGCATATCCCCTGTAAAATGCAGGTTGATATCTTCCATGGGAACTACCTGGGCATAGCCGCCCCCTGCCGCGCCGCCCTTCACGCCGAACACAGGGCCCAGCGAAGGCTCCCGCAGAGCAAGCACAGCCTTCTTTCCGATCCTGGCCATGGCTTCCCCCAGGCCGGCCGTTGTGGTCGTTTTGCCCTCACCCGCCGGGGTGGGGTTGATAGCCGTAACGAGAACCAGCTTTCCATCTGTCTCTTTCTCCATTCGGTCAAAAAGCTTCTGGTTCAACTTCGCCTTATAGCGTCCGTAAAGCTCCAGCTCCTCTTCCCGGATCCCCAGCTCCGCCGCGATTTCTGCGATCGGACGCATCTTAGCCTGCTGTGCAATTTCGATGTCTGAAAGCATGTTATTCCTCCTGTGTATACAAAATACTGCTGCTCTGGTGCGCTCCCTGCCTCCGTTTTTTCGTTTCCGGCAGAGCTGCCGGAACAGGCCGCAGCACATACCGCCCGGCATTCTTTTTGACATTTCTGTCTGGGCAGGGAAAAGACGCGCGTATTTCCAGATCCCCTGCCACAGCGGGAAACGCCCCCTTCATCCAGCGCATATCCATGCCCGGCACCGAACGGCTTTGACAGTCCGCGCAAAAGCGGCCTCATGGCTTTTATGCACGGTATTCGCCCTGTGCGGATACCCGAACTGCCTGCTCCTCAAAACGCGGAGATCCCCGCTTCCCGCCTGCGAACGCTGAAGCCTGTAATGGGCCCCGGTCAGGTTCTGCCACAAAGCCTTCTGTTATCTATTCACATTATATCACAAGATACGGAAAGAAAAAAGAAAGAAATCCACAGAATCATCAAAGAAACACATATAACATATAACTGCCGATATCAGACGGAAGCCATACCGCCCATACGCGCAGAAGCGCCTCCAAGGGATACAGCGCAAAACTTGCCCTTACCCCGCAAACAGAACAGCTTTCTCCTCCGCATATCGCTATCCTTTTCTCTTTCCGCCGGTTTTCGGTTCAGAGTGCCCGGCGGCTAACCGGAGCCGCAGCAGTATGATACGCATACAGGGATAGGCGCACAGCTCTCCTCTCAGAAGGCTTTTGCCCTTCCCACGCCCAGCCGTTCAGAATCCTTTTCCTGCGGCATTGGTTTTTCCGCCGGCAGAGCCTCCGCCTGCACCGCCTGCCCTCTCCGCTCCGCAAAGCATACAGAAAGCCCTCGGGAAAGGATTCCCGAAGGCTCTATATTTCCCGGCCTTGCTTCAATACGCGCTGCTCAGCGGGTTGAGGCCACCATAATTTTTGTCCTCCATAGCCCCGATATACTTTGTAGCGAGACCCGCTCCCTTTGCCACGCAGAACTGAGGATCCTCCGCCACCCATACGGGCAGCTTGGCCCTCTGAGAGAGAAGATCGTTCATACCGTAAATCTGAGCGGAGCCGCCGGTGAGCATGCCGCCGTCAGAATACACATCTCCCATCAATTCGGGAGGCGTCTGCTCCAAAAGCTCCTGCAGGGCGCGGACAATCAGCTCTGCGGGCTCTTCCATAGCTTCGTAAAGCTCGTCGCTGGTCACATCCACATAAGCAGGGAGGCCCGTAGCCGCATTGCGCCCCTTCACCCGGAACACGACCGTTTCCTCTCTGGGAAGAACGCAGCCCGCCTGCTTTTTGGCCTCTTCAGCCATGCGCAGACCGATAATCAGGTTATGCTTCCTGCGCAGGTATTTGACGATAGTTTCGTCAAACATATCCCCCGCCACCTTAATTGAGCTGGAAACAGCGATACCGCTCAGAGAAAGCACAGCCATATCTGTGGTGCCGCCCCCGATATCCACCACCAGGGAACCGTGAGGTGCGGCAATATCCATACCCGCGCCCATTGCCGCGGCTACCGGTTCCTCGATCAGGCAGATCTTTCGGACGCCGGAAGCACTGATGGCATCGACCACTGCACGCTTTTCCACCTCTGTGATGCTGCAGGGGACGCTCACCACCACCCGGGGCATGAAAACTTTGCTTCCGCTGATTTTTTTCATATACCGGCTGATGATATGCTCAGCCAGATCGTATTCTGAAATAACGCCGTTGCAGAGAGGATGCACTACCGCGATCCTTTCAGAGGTGCGCCCCACCATGGCGTAGGCTTCCTCTCCCATGGCCACGACTTCGTCCGTATTGGTATCCACCGCAGCCACGGCGGGTTCGTTCAGAATGATGCCCTTGCCGCTGAGATAGATCTTCACAGAAGAAGTTCCCAGATCAATGGCGATATCGCTTCCTGCCATATTTTCACGTCCTTTACCGTTTATCTCATGCTCCTGCCCGGATCTGAGCCTCCGGGCTCCGTCAGGCGGGCCAAAACGACCCGGTATTCCTAGTATAATATACTTCCCGCCTGAACGCAACTATTCCGCATATCCGCTTATTCTTCGATGTCCGGCTCACATTTTTCTGCGGAAGCCAGGGCCGCGCACCCCACGGACAGCGCTCCATCCCGGAACAACACGGAGGCGCACTCCAGCAGTGTGCTGCCCGTAGTCACCACATCGTCTATGAGAAGGATTTTCCTTCCTCCGGAGGATCTTCCCCATTTCATGCGGTAAGCACCCTTCAGATTCGTTTTTCTTTCCTCTTCTGAAAGAAGGTGCTGCGGCGCCGTATCCAGATGCTTTTCCAAAAGCGGTTCATAAGGAAGCCCCAAAAGCCGGGCGGTCTCTTTTGCCAGCCTCTGGGCCTGGTCGAAACCGCGCTCCCGTTTCCGCCTTGGGGAGACAGGCACATTTGCGACTACGTCCCAGCTTGAAGCCTCCGCGTGCAGTTCTCCGGC
>URRG01000216.1 GCA_900550095.1 uncultured Oscillospiraceae bacterium | reverse complement strand
GCCAGTGGAACCTACAAAGGCGATCTTTTGTCCCGGCTTTGCATAAAGGCCGGCGCACGGAGATCAAGAACATGAATTCCCTTTCCAACATGGTCAAGGCCATGGAATACGAGGCCGGGCGCCAAATCTCCCTCCTGGATGAGGGAAAAACCGTGCCCATGGAAACGCTGCGCTTCGACGCTGTCGCCGGCCGCACGGAACCCATGCGCGGCAAGGAAGGGGCGGACGATTACCGCTATTTTCCAGAGCCGGATGTCCCCCCCATCTTTCTGAAGGCGGAAGAAGTGGAGGCTCTGCGGAAAAGCCTGCCTGAATTGCCCGGCGAAAAATACCGGCGCTATACCGAAGAGCTGCGCCTTCCGGAGGCAGACGCCCTTCTGCTGGTGAAATACAGAAGGGTGGCGGAATACTTTGAAGAGGCTTCAAAGGGCTGCGAAACGGTAAAAACCGCAGCCAACTGGATACTGGGCCCTCTTTTTGCCAGGATCTCCACAGAAACTGAAAAAGAACATTTTACTCCTCCGGTTTCAGCCTCGCAGCTCAGAGAACTGCTTCTCCTTCTGGAAAAAGGGACCGTCTCTATGCATATGGCCAAGAGAGCCCTGGAGAAGATGCTGGACACAGGGCGTCCCTGTAAAGACTTCCTCAGCGGAGAGGAGCTCTCTCCTTTCACGGAGGAAGAGCTTGAAAATGCATGCCGAAAAGCTATAGAGAACCTCCCCCAGGCGGCGAAGGACTATCGAAATGGAAAAACCAAAGCTCTGAAGGCATTGGTAGGTGCAGTCATGCGCTCCGCCGGAGGAAGAGCCTCAGCCCCGGCAGCGGAAGCCCTGCTGAAGAGGCTCCTCTGATATACAAAGAGTTCGCCAGGAAGAAAAAGCGTTTACATACGATAAGGAGGATTTTCCATGCAGTACAAAGAAAAAACGATGCAGCTCATCTACCGGTGGCTTATGATCGCCCTGGGTATTTTTCATATTGCTACAGCCGTTGTAAATTTTTCGCAGAGAACATATTTTTATGCTGTAATGGCCTTAGGCGGCCTTCTGCTTGGTCCCGTCCTCATGCTCTTCTGGAAAATCCTGCGTCTGGAGCCCTCTTATACCTTAAATCTGATGATCGCCGTATTTTTTATTCTGCTTTACACTATAGGCGTTGTGCTGCAGGGCTATAATATTCCTTACTATGATAAGTTCTGCCATACGCTGAGCGGCACTGTCACCGCCTTCGGAGGACTTCTTCTGTTTCTGCTTCTCAAACCGGAAAAGACCTTCACCCGCAAAGAACTTCCTCTGGGGGCCGTCTTCTCCTTCCTTGCGGCAGCTGCCACAGCGGGTATTTGGGAAATCTGCGAGTACGTTATCAGCCTTATTTTCCATAACGACCCTCAAAGAGTTATTCTCAGCGGCGTGCAGGACACCATGATGGATATGGTGGTCTGCATAGCAGGGGCCCTTTTCTACTGCGCATATGTCTGCCTTTCCTTCCGTAAAAACGCCGATCCCTTCCGCGGCATATTGGAGCGGATATCCAAGAATCCGCAAATTGGGAAACAGAAAAGCGAATAGTTCCTTCTCCGCTTAAAAGGAGCGCTGCCTAAAACAGCGCTCCTTTTTTGGATCTCAGTCAGTCGCTTGAGAATACCTCGTATCAAATCTGTACGTTTATATATCCCTCACGCTGGACATGCCTCCGAAACCTCCCCGGAGATACCTTCATATATTTCCGGAACACCTTGCTGAAATAATTGCTTTCCGCAAATCCGCAGGCTTTGCTGATCTCCTGCAGACGCATGTCGGTGGTGTTCAACAGTTCAATAGCCTTTTGCAGACGCAGCTTCGTCAGAAAGCGAACGGGCTGCTCCCCTGTTTCCCGCAGGAATTCCCTGGAAAGGTGGCTTTGACTCACTCCCAGAGCTTCAGCAAGAGAAGACAAGGTCAATTCATCCTCAAAACCGCGCTCCATATGCGCAACGGCGCTCTCTACAAGCGGAGAATACGTCCTGCCTGTCTCCTCCTCCCCGCCGCAGAGCAGACACAGAAAGCTGAACGCCTCCCTCCCCGCGGAAAAGGCGGTGCGTATACGGCCTCCTCTGGCCATAGCATACAAATCAAACAGCTTCTGCACGGCGGGATGCGTTCGGGAAAGGGCAGCTATTTTTCCACAGCGCCGAACATAATAGCGGTAATAGGGCAAAACTCCCTCTCCGCTTATGAGGACATACAGAAACTGCCAGGGACCTTCGTCGTTCGTCTCGTCGAAGCAATAGCATTCATCCCCTGGAAACTGCAGGAAAAAGCCTTTCCCGGCATCCGCCTTATACACCCCCTCTTCGGCGCGCAGAGTGCCGCTGCCGGAGAGCGTATACTGAAAAAGAAACGCCGGTTCCCTTTTCCGGTTGTCCCAAAAATAGCTTCCGTCATTCCGGCTTTCCCTGCCCACAGCGATCAGCCCCGCCATCGGCGTATCTACATCTTCCAGAAAGTGAAAGCCATAGCCCTCGCAGATATCCTCTCTTGCCTTATCCATCAAAAAATTACCTCTTTTATCAAATAATTACGATTGAAAATCATGCGCATATCCCGTATATTTAAAATCAATCAAGCTGTATTCGGGATTTTGATCTGCAAAACCGGGTACAGTGTAGCACGTTTTGGGCAAAATATAAATCAAAAAAAGACAGAAAGAAGGAATATCATGTCATTCAAGGTTGCGTTTATCGGAGCCGGAAGCATAGGCTTCACCAGGTGCCTGCTTTCGGATCTTCTCACCGTTCCGGAATTCAGCGACATCGAGGTCGCCTTTACGGACATCAATCCCGACAACCTGCGGATGGTGACTCAGCTCTGCCAGCGGGATATCGATGAAAACGGCCTTTCCATCAAAATCCACTCCACTCTGGACCGCCGTGAGGCCTTCAAGGATGCAAAGTATGTGGTCAACTGCGTACGCATCGGTATGCTGGAAGCCTTTGCCACAGACGTGGAGATCCCCCTGAAATACGGCGTGGATCAGTGTGTGGGCGACACTCTCTGCATCGGCGGCATACTATACGGCCAGCGCGGTATCAGCGCTATGCTGGGCTTCTGCAAGGATATCCGGGAAGTAGCCGCGCCGGGCTGTATCATGCTCAACTATTCCAATCCCAACGCCATGGTCACCTGGGCCTGCAATACATACGGCGGCGTCCCAACCTATGGGCTGTGCCACGGCGTTCAGCATGGGCACGAGCAGATCGCCAAGGCCCTTGGCCGGGAGAAAAAGGATGTGGATATCATCTGCGCAGGCCTCAACCACCAGACCTGGTACATCAGCGTAAAAACGGATGGCGTGGAGCGCACAGGCGAGCTCTATGAATACATGAAAAAGGCGGAGTTTGCAAAGGATGAGAACGTCCGGCTGGATGTGATGAAAAACTTCGGATATTACTCCACCGAATCCAACGGCCATCTTTCCGAATATCTGATGTGGTACAGAAAGCGCCCGGAGGAAATGGAAAAGTGGATCAACTACAGCAGCTGGATCCAGGGCGAAACGGCAGGTTATCTCCGCGTCTGCAAGGAAAGCCGCAACTGGTTCGAAACAGATTTCCCCAACTGGCTCAAGGAACCTGCTAAGAAATTCATTCCGGAAAACCGCTCCTCTGAGCATGGAAGCTATATCATCGAAGGCCTAGAGACCGGGCGCGTATACCGCGGCCATTTCAACGTGATGAACAACGGAACTATCTCGAACCTGCCTGACGAATGCGTTGTGGAGGTTCCCTGTTATGTGGACGGAAACGGCATCTCCATCCCCAAGGTGGGCGATCTTCCCTTGGGCTGCGCCGCCATATGCTCCCAAAGCATATGGGTGCAGAAGCTGGCAGTAGAAGCCGCCGTAGCCGGCGATATCGTTCTGCTGCGCCAGGCGGCCATGATGGATCCTCTCACAGGCGCCGTCTGCACACCGGACGAAATCATCCAGATGGTGGATGAAATGCTGGTGGCCGGTGAAAAATGGCTTCCCCAGTATGCAGAGGAAATCCAGAAAGCCAAAAAGCGTCTGGAAAACAAAACCGTCCCTTACCGCCCTGCCAAAGGTTTTATTCTAAAGGAAAAGACCATTGAGGAAATGGCAGAAGAAAAGGCCAAATACAGGGCTATGGCCTCCGCCGCCGCCAAAGAAAAGGTGGAATAAGTTTAGCATGATCCTAAAAAGGAACTCCGCGGATACAAGCATCTGTATCCGCGGAGTTCTTCTATCCAGTAAACAGTTCGCTGCGTAATCTTGATCCTGATATGGGCAGCCTTTTTCTGCACATGACTGCATAAGGGCCACAGAAAAAGAAAGCTCCCTATGTGCTCGGCAGACCGTATGCCTTTCAATTTCTGCATAGGCCGCTGCAGAATCGCACGATGTGCGGCCTGCAATCTTTTACCGCGATGACCCGGCTGAAACATATCCGGCATTCATATTATCCTGTTATCTATCGTGCAGTTACATTCCCCACTCCTTCGGCAACGCTATTTTTCCGTATCTCATCCGCTGATCCGTATGTCAAAAGCTCCTTTATCCATTTATAGCCGGAGAGAGGCCGGATTGTAAACCTATTGCTCATATGTAAAAGAGCAATGGCGGGCATACTGTGATTTCTTCACTATAAAACCATAGCGTCACAAAAGGCACACCGGATCAAAAACATATGCGCCATTCAGCCGTATAAAGACTGCAAACGGATATGTCCGTCTCCGCTCACACCCTTAAATCGCCGCTTTCCCAACCGTTCCATTTCAGTGCCGTCGGCACACCGGCGGG
>URRG01000215.1 GCA_900550095.1 uncultured Oscillospiraceae bacterium | reverse complement strand
AGCCCGCGGGAGCCTCCTTCCCGAAGAATCCCGTCCTATATCGAAACGCCGCTCCTGCATCCTTTATAGTACCGGCCATTTTTATTTTAGAACAAGAAACCGGGGCGGATCTTTTCTCTCAATACTCGAAATGCTGATCGCCCCCCTGCATCTGTTTTAGAAGCGCCATGTCATCCATAAGAGCCCATGCGCAGCCGCAGGGTGTGTTCCAGGCAAGCTTCCCATGGAACCGAAAAAGCTCCGGTCCCAAATCTGCCTTCAATCTTATTCCGGCTTATCTAAAAAATCTTCGCACAAAAACAGCGGCAGGGAAATGGAATGCCCATCCCTGCCGCTGTGTTTTTTCGCCAGTGGAGCCTGAAGCTCCGCCTCATTTCCATATTAAACGATGATACGATTGTATGCCGCCCTTTAGTTTTTGAAAGCCTTGAACTCTTCCACAGCCTTTTGGGCGCTTGCTTTGGAATCCTCGGAACCCACCCGGTCCGTATAGATCATCATATACTTTCCGCTGTCGGAAAGGTATGCATTCTCAACCGTCTGATCCATAATGACAAAGGTTCCGTCCTTCTTCACGCTGTCGATAACCCGCTGGGCGTCCTCATTGAGATCGTCCAGATCGAATTCATAGAATTCCGCCAGCACCGTCTGGGTCGCATAACGGTATCCCTTCTTCTGTGCGCCGATCATATCGCCTCTGGTCTCAGAGGGTTCGCCCAGGGCGTAGTTGTTGGACATATATTTTGTCAGGCCCTCCAGCGTATCTTCCACGTCCTTTTCCTCGATCCTCTCCACAGCCGAGGATTCCTGACCCTCGCCGGATCCGGTCTGCCCCTGGCTGGAAGCCGAAGAAGCCGTGGAAGAGGTGGAGACGTCCCCCTGGCCGCATCCGGTAAAGGCCGCCGCGCACAGCGCAGCCGCCAGAACCGCAGCCGCCAGCCTGCCTCTTCTTTTCCGCTCCGTAGTCTTTTCCGTTTTCATCTGCATTTTTCATCATGCCTTTCGTTCTATCCGGTCTGCGCGCCGGTCCCGTTTTCCGCTGGAACTCCTCTGCGTTCTGCCGGTTTTTGTTCAGTCTGTGAGCCCGCAGACCTGCAAGCTCGGCTCTCCCCCTGCGCGTCCAGCGCCGCTGGTTTGCGCCGCCGCGATGTTCGTGCCCCACGCCTCGCTGCGCAGCCGTCCCCGATTATGATTTTAAGGATCAGCCAGATTTTTCCTTCCCGCCGCATCTTCCGTTTCCGCTTTCCGCTTTCTGCGCAGACGCTTTACGCCCACAGCTCCTTATCCCGCAACGGAGATCATCTAAGAATGCCTCAAAGGACATCTCTCAGGGAGTATCTGCTGATCAGCGCATCAACCGCCTAAGACGGAAAATAAGGATGCAGAAAACAGGAAGACCGCAAAAGGATGCATCCACAGAGGGATATGCGTATACCTTTTCTATATTACCCGAAACAGCCGAAGAAATCAAGACGGGATTCACAGCGTCCTTCGGCTTCTTTTTCAGCGGCTTAGGCTTCGGCGGTCTTATAGCCCGGCAGCAGCTTCATAGCCCAACGTCTCCGGCGTCCGGGAAGTCTGATCGTCCGAAATGGTTCCCCCGGCAACCCGGTGACCGGGCAACCCAGCAACCCGGCAGCCTGCCGGCCAAACAGCCAAACAGTCAGACTACATAACAGCTCTGCGGATCAATGGCGCAGCGTCACAGCGTCACAGCATCACAGCGCCCCGCCTTCTCCGGATTTCATACGGATTCCTCCGTCCGAATGCCTGCATTTGTACAGCTGACCCGCGTGTCCTTTTTATACATATTGTATATATCGCTCACAAATATACGCTTTTCTCTTGGCCGGATGGCTCATCGCTTCACGCTTTGAGCCGAAATCAGAAGCATCATGGGCCGCCGCAGCTCGTCCTTCATGCCGGGGAGCCCCATCATGCCTTCCGGGGGCATGGGCTCCGTAAACCCGGTGAGTGCGAAACCGTTCTCCAAAAGGCCGCGAATATACGCGGTCAGCGTCCTATGATACTTCGTCATGACCTCCCCCAGGAACACGGCTTCCCGCTTCCCTTCCTCAAAATACCGGTCCACAGGCCAATGCAGGATGCCGCCGTTTTCATCGTAATACCAATCCTGCGAACCAAAGGCCGTAAAAACAGGGTGTTCCGCCGAAAACACAAAGATCCCGCCGGGTTTCAGGCATCGGGAGACTTTTCTGCAAATATCCTCAAAGGATTCCACATAATGCAGGGCCAGAGAGCTTATGACCGCGTCAAAGGCGTTTTCCGGGTACTCGTATTCTTCCATAGACTGCCGTCTGTATTCCACCCGGGGATCCTCCGTCATTTCCCGGGCACGGGCCAGCATATTTTCCGAAGGGTCGATCCCCAGCACATACGCGGCCCCCTTTTCAGCCGCATAGCGGCAGTGCCACCCAAAGCCGCAGCCAAGATCCAAGACCCTTCTGCCCTTAAAATCCGGCAAAAGCTTCTTCAGCTCGTGCCATTCTCCGGCTCCCTGCAGTCCTTTCACAGAGCGCTCCATCCGGCTGTACTTCTCAAAGAATTCCCTTCTGTCATATACATTTTCCATCGTTCCCGTCCTCTTCCTTTCCTTTCGCTTTGTACAACATACGCGGCATATGCGGCATATCGGCATACGGCCGTTTTTCGTTTTTCTCTTTTTTCTCTTTTTTCTCTTTTCATTTTTCTTCCTGGCCCGTTCAGCTGTTCCGGCTGTTGCGCCGGTTTCGGCTCCAAAGGCATGCAAAGCCGCAGATTTTCCCCGGGCCTTCCCGCTTTTCCGCAGGCCGGGCAGAATCCGCGGGAAACGCCCCAGACTTTTCAGCTGTTTTGAGCGTCTTTCCGGCGTTTTTTCAGCGCCTCCGGCGACGATCCCGCAGCTCCAGGCTGCTCCCATATACCAGCAGCAGAGGACAATATCCCTAGTATATCATCCTCCGGCCTTCCGGCAGGACTGGCCTTCCCTCCGCAAAAAGACGTGATGCAAAAAGCTGCAGAAACGCGGCGCACAGCCCTCCATAAACCGAAGGAACCGCGCGCCGCCTTTCCAGGACCAGGCGTTACAGGCTCACATGCCTGCGGGCCCACAGGCTTTCGAGAGCTTCTCAGGAGCCTCCCTGAAATGATTTTCATACATATCCCAGTATTTTGTATATACCCGGCCCTCGTTTCCATCCAGATTCAGCTGATACATCCTGAACGTGACCGGAAAATCCTTGGGCTGCCACTGCTCCACATAAGAATATTGGTACCGCATGCCTACCTGCTTCATCACATTGCCGCTGCGGGGATTGTTAATGTCATGCGTCGCCGTGATATAGGGGAGCCCATCCCTTTTCACCTGCTCCACAACGGCTTTTGCGGCCTCCGAGACGATCCCCCGATGCCAGAACTCCCGTCGGAGCCCATACCCCAAATCATGGCTGTCGTCCATATCCACCTTTATATACCCTATGGGGCGGCTGCCGTGACTGCTGGGGCTGCTGGGGCTGCCGTCCTTCAGGCAGATAGCATACGCATAGGCCTGGGGCTTCGCATATTCCGCCGCATACCGCTCCTCAAAAAACTCTCTCGCCTCCTCTATGCTCCTGAGCGGATACCAGGGCAAAAACCGGTTGACCTCCTCATCCCTGAGGATTTCATACAGCGCCTCTATATCGTCTTCCGTAAATTTCCGCAGGAGCAGCCGTTCCGTCTCCAGTCCGGGTGTATTCCTATTTGTATATATCATATATTTTTCTCCTTATTGTTATATTGTTATATGGTGCTGCTATGGTCAAATCCCATGTTCATACCGCTCTCCAGCAAAATTTCCCGTATGGTGTGCCTGGCGCTTGCGGCGAAGGACGCGTCCGGGGAACGATATGTGATCAGCGCCTTCCACAGAGCCCAGCCCCGCGCTCTGGCCGCCGTCCCCTCGTCAAGCCCCCGCAGAAAGACCTCCCTGCCGCCGGAATCGAAAAAACTCCAGGCCATGGCATAGTCGCAGGCGGGATCCCCCACGCCCATAATGCCGAAATCAATCACGCCGCACAGTGTGCCGTCCCGCACTAAAAGATTCCCCGGGGCGATATCGCCGTGAAGCCATACGGGGGGACGCTCCGGCTTTACTGCGGCTGCCTCCCATATTTCCCATAACCTGCGGGCAGGGAGCTCCTTTTTCAGCTCTTTCAGGGCGGCTTCCGTCTGCTCCCCATAAACCATGGGGCTGGCGCCCCTGAAAAAAGTATGCTCCCCCGCGGCGGGGCCCCCATGGGGATCTATGCCCTGCAATTCCCTCAGAAAATCCGCCAGATCAGCAGCGAAGCGGCGCATATCGGGAACACTCCCGCCGTTCAGGAGCTCGCCCTCCACATACCGGTTGACCGACCAGGGGAAGGGATATCCCGCCCCCGGCTTTCCCTGCGCCAACGGGAACGGCACTGGCAAGGTGAGCCGCTCCGCCAGATACGGAAGCCATTTCGCCTCCTTCTCGATCTGAGGAACATATTCTTTTCCGCTGGGCAGACGAACTATTTTTTCCCTGCCCAAATGAAACGTCCTGTTGTCGTGGCCGCCGCGCGCTACCGGCACAACGCTCAAATCCGCCCACCGGGGAAACTGCTCCCCGACAAGGTGGCGGACCAGCTCCGCCTGTATTTCCAATGTTCCCGGCATACTACCGCGCCCCTTTCCCCTGCGTCCCGCTCCGGCCTCTCCGTTCCCCTTCCCGCTTCTGCTTCTGCTCCTGCCGTTATTATAAACGGACGCAGGGAGGCCTTTCAACCTGCCGTTTCTTTGACACAAAAAGAAACGGCAGGTAAAAAGGCCTCCCTG
>URRG01000214.1 GCA_900550095.1 uncultured Oscillospiraceae bacterium | reverse complement strand
CCGGAGACAATCAATTACCGCACACTGAAGCCCGAGCGGGACGGTCTGTTCTGCGAACGTATTTTTGGGCCTACCAAGGATTGGGAATGCCATTGCGGAAAATATAAGAGGATCCGCTATAAGGGCAAGATCTGTGACCGCTGCGGCGTGGAGGTCACCCGTGCAAAGGTGCGCCGCGAAAGGATGGGCCACATCGAACTGGCCGCCCCTGTTTCCCATATTTGGTATCTGAAGGGTATTCCTTCCCGCATAGGCCTGGTTCTCGATATATCTCCCCGTATGCTGGAAAAGGTCCTCTATTTCGCTATGTATATCGTAACGGATCCCGGCGACGTGCGCGAACTGCAGAAGAAGCAAATGCTCACCGAGAAGGAATACCGTGACATGCGGGAAAAATATGAGGATGATTTCGATGCCGCCATGGGCGCTGAAGCCATTAAAAAGCTTCTGGAAGAGATCGACCTGGAGCAGACTTCCGCGGATCTCAAGGCGGAGCTGGAAAATGCCTCGGGCCAGAAGCGCGTCCGTATCCTGAAGAGGCTGGAGGTCATTGAGGCATTCCGGCTTTCCGGCAACCGCCCCGAATGGATGATCCTGGACGTGGTTCCGGTCATTCCGCCGGATATCCGCCCCATGGTGCAGCTGGACGGCGGCCGTTTTGCCACCTCTGACCTGAATGATTTGTATCGCCGGGTGATCAACCGCAATAACCGTCTGAAAAGGCTTCTGGAGCTGGGAGCTCCCGATATCATTGTCCGCAATGAGAAGCGCATGCTGCAGGAAGCGGTGGACGCCCTGATCGACAATGGCCGCCGAGGCCGTCCTGTCACCGGGCCCAACAACCGCCCGCTGAAATCTCTTTCCGATATGCTCAAGGGCAAGCAGGGGCGTTTCCGCCAGAACCTTCTGGGCAAGCGCGTGGACTATTCCGGCCGTTCCGTTATCGTAGTAGGACCTGAGCTGAAGATGTATCAGTGCGGCCTGCCGAAGGAAATGGCGCTGGAGCTCTTTAAGCCCTTTGTGATGAAGCGCCTGGTGGAGACCGGCGTGGCCGGCAATATCAAAGCGGCCAGGAAGGCGGTTGAGCGCGCCAAGTCCGAAGTGTGGGACGCTCTGGAGATCGTGATCAAGAACCATCCCGTTCTTCTGAACCGCGCTCCTACGCTGCACAGATTGGGAATCCAGGCCTTTGAGCCCGTGCTGGTGGAAGGCCGGGCCCTGAAACTGCATCCTTTGGCCTGTACGGCCTTCAATGCCGACTTTGACGGCGACCAGATGGCTGTTCATGTGCCTCTTTCTGCAGAAGCCCAGGCGGAAGCCCGCTTTCTGATGCTGGCGGCCGGCAACCTGCTGAAGCCTTCCGACGGACGCCCTGTGACCGTGCCTACACAGGATATGGTTCTGGGTTCCTATTATCTGACTCTCGCTAAGGACGGAGAGCCCGGAGAGGGCAAGATTTTCCGGAATTTTGACGAGGCTATCATGGCGTATGACGCCAAAGCCGTGGGCCTTCACGCCAAGATCAAGGTCCGCCGCACCATGACGGTAGACGGCCGGGAGGTCAGCCGCCTGGTGGATACCACTGTGGGCCGCATGATCTTTAATCAGCCTGTTCCCCAGGACCTGGGATTTGTGGACCGTACCGATCCCGAGCAGATGTTCAATTTTGAGATCGACTTTCTGGTGGGCAAGAGCAAGCTGGGGAAGATCATCGACAAGTGTATCAAGATCCACGGCACCGCCAAAACTGCCGACGTTCTGGACGATATCAAAGCCCAGGGATACCGGTATTCTACCCGCAGCGCCATTACGGTAGCTGTGTGCGACGCCACGATCCCGGCGGAAAAGAAGGAGCTGATCGCCCAGGCGGAGGCTCGTATCGATCAGATCTCGGAGCTCTTCAAAAACGGTCTGCTCTCTGAAAACGAGAGAAAAGACGCTGTTTTGAAGACGTGGGAAAAGACGACAAACGACGTTACCACGGCTCTGCAAAAGGGGCTTGACAAATACAATCCGATCTATATGATGGCGGACTCCGGCGCCCGCGGCTCCATGAGCCAGATTCGCCAGCTGGCCGGTATGCGCGGCCTGATTGCCAATACCTCCGGTACGGTTATCGAGATTCCGATCCGTGCCAACTACCGTGAAGGCCTGAACATTTTGGAATACTTCATTTCCTCCCGCGGCGCCAGAAAGGGCCTGGCCGATACAGCTTTGCGTACCGCAGACTCCGGGTATTTGACCCGGCGTCTGGTGGACGTTTCCCAGGATGTTATCATTCGTGAAGATGACTGCGGCGCCACCGACGGCTTGGAGGTATTCGATATCTGCGAAGGCAAGGAATCCATCGAATCCCTGCATGAACGTCTGATAGGGCGCTATCTGGTAGAGGATTTCGTGGATGAAGCTACGGGAGAGATCCTTGTTTCCAAGGACAAGATGATGGATGACGGCGATGCGGACATTATAGTAGGCCGCGGAACCAAGCGCATCAAGATCCGTTCTATCCTTCACTGCACCGCCCGGCATGGCGTTTGCAAAAAGTGCTACGGCGCCAACCTGGCCAACGGGCAGCCCGTTACGGTGGGCGAGGCTGTGGGCATCATCGCGGCTCAGTCCATCGGAGAGCCCGGTACGCAGCTTACGATGCGGACCTTCCATACCGGCGGCGTTGCCAGCGCAGAGGATATCACTCAGGGTCTTCCCCGCGTGGAAGAGCTGTTTGAAGGCCGCAAGCCCAAGCATCTGGCTATTATCAGCGAGATTCCCGGCACCGTCTCTTTTGAAGAAGTGAAAAAGAACCGCCACGTGGTGATAACGGATTCGGCCAACGGAGACAGCCGTTCCTATCTGATCCCCTTCGGTTCCAGAGTCATTGTAAACGAGGGAGATGTAATCCAGGCAGGCGCACGTATCACGGAAGGGTCTGTGAATCCCCATGATGTCCTGGCTATCAGCGGTCCCGATGCTGTGCAGGATTACCTCATTGAGGAAGTGCAGCGTGTATACCGTATGCAGGGCGTGGATATCAACGATAAGCATATCGAAGTTATCGTGCGTCAGATGATGAAGAAGGTTCGTGTGGAGGATGCCGGAGATACGACGCTCCTTCCCAGCAGTTTGGTGGAAAAATCCGAACTTCTGGCTGAAAACCTGAAGATCCGTGAACGTATCGCCGCCGGTGAGGTTGATTTGAAGGAAGCTACCTGCACGCCTGTTCTTCTCGGTATCACAAAAGCATCGCTGGCTACCGATTCCTTCCTATCCGCCGCTTCCTTCCAGGAGACCACCCGCGTACTCACCGACGCCGCTATCAAGGGCAAGGTGGATCCGCTGATAGGCCTGAAGGAAAATGTCATCATCGGCAAACTGGTTCCCGCGGGCACTGGCATGCAGTGTTACAGTAATGTGGACGTGGAACTGAAGGAAAAAGAGGACTTGACAAACGAAGCGGTTTGAGGTTATAATTAAAAACTGTGGACAGAGCTGGATTCCTGCCCTATTTGGGCGGGAATCCTCTCCTGTTCAGATTTTGTTCGATGTTTTGCGGATTTCCGCTGAACATATAATTTTATGAAAAAAGAGGAGGTGTCGTATGCCTACTTTTAACCAGTTAGTCAAAACTGGCCGTCAGGTAAGCGAGAAAAAGGCAAAAGCCCCTGCACTTCTGAAGGGCTGGAATTCTATGAAGCGGAGCACTATCGACCAGGATTCCCCCCAGAAGCGCGGCGTGTGCACTGCCGTTAAGACTGCTACCCCGAAGAAGCCGAATTCTGCTCTGAGAAAGATCGCCAGGGTTCGTCTTTCCAACGGATATGAAGTTACCGCTTACATTCCCGGCGTTGGTCACAACCTGCAGGAGCATAGCGTTGTTATGATCCGCGGCGGCCGTGTTAAGGACCTGCCTGGCGTTCGTTACCACATTATTCGTGGTACTCTGGATGCACAGGGTGTGGCAAAGCGTATGCAGGCCCGCTCCAAGTACGGTGCAAAGCGCCCGAAGGCCGGCGCTGCCAAGAAGTAAGTTAAAAGAAAGCATACTATGACAGAATCCGAATGGCTGCGCGTTTTGTAAACGCAAGCAAAAGCGATGCAGCGGCATATACAGCCGGTTTTCCGGCGATTGTCTCTGTATTGGCTTACGGGAGTTTGTCGCTTTCGAGTACCTGTGATATCATTCATGTGAAGGAGGGAAGTAAAATGCCAAGAAGAGGCAATATCGCAAAACGTGATGTTTTGCCGGATCCGCTTTACAATTCCAAGCTGGTGACCCGTCTGATCAACAATATCATGTATGACGGCAAGAAGGGCGTTGCTCAGAAGATCGTCTACGGTGCATTTGACATTGTTGCCGAGAAGACAGGGAAGAATCCCCTGGAAGTGTTTGAACAGGCAATGGAAAATGTTATGCCTGCTCTGGAGGTCAAGGCTCGCCGTGTGGGCGGTGCTACCTATCAGGTCCCTATGGAGGTGCGTCCTGAGAGACGTCAGACTCTGGGCCTGCGCTGGATCACCACCTATTCCAGAACCCGTTCTGAGAAGACCATGCGCGAGAGACTTGCCGGTGAAATTCTTGATGCTGTAAACGGTGCAGGTGGCGCAGCGAAGAAGCGCGACGATACGCACAAGATGGCCGAGGCCAACAAGGCGTTCGCTCATTACAGATGGTAATGTACCGCCCCACTGTGGAAAGATGTTAAGGAGGAAACTATGCCAAGGCAGGTATCACTTGAAAAGACCCGCAACATCGGCATCATGGCGCACATCGATGCCGGTAAAACGACCACTACAGAACGTATTCTGAATTATACTGGTGTTAATTACAAGATCGGCGAAACGCACGATGGCAC
>URRG01000213.1 GCA_900550095.1 uncultured Oscillospiraceae bacterium | reverse complement strand
GGAGTGCTGTGAGAAGGCGGAGATATACGGCTTTTTTTTGTTTGGGAAAAGCTTTTCGACTAGAGGCGTCAGCGTTACGACGGAAAGCGTTCCCGCCGCCAGAAGAGCCGCCCAGCAGGCAGCGGAAACGGCAGGCGTTATCACTCAGTCTTCCGCCGGAGTGCTTCGGCGTCGCCCGGGACAGCAGCCGGTTACGGTATCTGTAGCTTCAGGGGAAGAAAGTCTGCGCATGCTTTCGTTTTTCGGCCATAGCAGCGGCGAGGTGACGCTGCATATCCAACGCTCCAATCTGGAAGGGGAATGCTGTTTTTCCGCTTTCCTGCGGGGCGCTTTTTTGAGCTGCGGCACCGTTACCCAGCCGGAAAAGGAATACCACCTGGAATTTTCCGTCCCATATAAAAACCTGGCAGGGGATCTGGTGCTTCTGTTGGAGGAAACGGGCCTCGAGATACGGCCCGGCACAGCGGTCCGGCGGGGGAATTATGTGGTGTATGTGAACGGGGCCGAAGAGGTCGGCGACCTGTTGGCGTATATGGGAGCCTCCGGGGCCGCCTTGGAGCTGATCCAGACCAAGATGCTGAAGGAAGTCCGCAACAATGTGAATCGGAAGATGAACTTTGAATCCGCCAATCAGGATAAAACTGCCGACGCTGCCGCCCGGCAGGTGCTGGCTATCCGCAGGATCGCGGAGAACGGCGGGCTGGCGGCGATGCCGGAGGAGCTCAAAGAGCTGGCCCGGCTTCGGTGCGAGTTTCCTGAGTATTCCCTTCGGGAGCTTGGAGCGCGGCTGACACCGCCTATCAGCCGTTCAGGCGTGAATCACCGCCTGAAGAAGATTCTTCAGATCGCGGAGGAAATGGATGAACCGGGGCGTTGACGGCTTTCCGGTTGAAAACCGGAGCAAATAGGAGGATACTATGTTTGTTCATCTGCATCTGCATACGGAATACAGCCTGCTGGACGGCGCCTGCCGCATCGGCCCTCTGCTGGATGAAGCCGCCGCCCGGGGAGACGAGGCGGTAGCTGTTACCGATCATGGGGTCATGTATGGGGCCGTCCAGTTTTACAAAGAGGCGAAAAAGCGGGGGCTTCGCCCGATAATCGGCTGCGAGGTCTATGTAGCGCAGCGTTCCCGCTTTGATAAGGTTGGGGAATTGGATTCCGAGAGCCGCCATTTGGTCTTGCTCTGTGAGAATCAGACAGGCTACCAGAACCTGATCCATATGGTATCCTCCGCCTGGACAGAAGGCTTTTACCGCAAGCCCAGGGTGGATATGGAACTTCTCAAACAGCATCATGAGGGCCTGATAGCGCTTTCGGCCTGTCTGGCCGGCGAGATTCCCCGGGCCCTTACGGCAAACGACTACAGGGGAGCAAGGGAAGCGGCCCTGCGGTATCAGTCTATATTCGGGGAAGGGAACTTTTTCCTCGAGCTGCAGGATCACGGCCTGCCCGAGCAGAAGATGATCAATCCGCAGATCATCCGCCTGTCCAGAGAGACGGGAATTCCTCTGGTGCTTACAAACGACTGCCATTACATCCATAAAGAGGACAGTAAAATGCATCATATCCTCCTGTGTATCCAGACCAACCATACTGTGGAGGATACGGATGGAATGGAGTTCGGTTCGGCGGAATTTTACTATAAGACGGAAGAGGAAATGCGGGCGCTGTTTCCCAATATTCCCGAAGCCGCTGACAACACTGTAAAAATAGCCAGGCGCTGCAACGTGGAGTTTGAGTTCGGAAAAACCAAGCTGCCCCGTTTTGAAACACCGGACGGAAGCGATAACAGGGAATTTTTCCGAAATAAGTGTTTTGAGGGCCTTTACCGGCGGTATGGAGAGAACCCGGAGCCCTCGATAGTCTCGCGGCTGGAATATGAGCTGGATACCATCGAGAAGATGGGATATGTAAACTATTACCTGATCGTCTATGATTTCATACGCTATGCCAAGAGCGTGGATATCCCCGTGGGTCCGGGAAGGGGTTCCGGTGCGGGAAGCCTGGCCGCTTACTGCATAGGCATCACGGCTATCGACCCCATCCGCTATAATCTTCTGTTTGAGCGGTTTCTCAACCCGGAACGGGTGAGTATGCCGGATTTTGACATCGACTTCAGTGACGAACGCCGGCAGGAAATGATCGACTATGTAAACCGGAAATACGGGGAAGATTATGTGGCGCAGATCATCACCTTCGGCACTATGGCTGCAAGAGGCTCCATCCGGGACGTGGGACGAGCCATGGCCATGCCTTACGCCGCTGTGGACGCAGTGGCGAAGCTGGTGCCCCGGGAGCTGAATATCACCCTGGATTCGGCGCTGAAAAAATCCGCGGAGCTGAGACATAGATACGAATCCGACCCACAGATCCGGGATCTGATCGACATGGCCAAAAAGGTCGAGGGGATGCCGCGCAATGCTTCTACTCATGCCGCCGCCGTGGTCATTACAGATAAACCGGTACGGGAATATGTTCCCCTTGCCAAGAACGGAGAAGCGGTTGTCACGCAGTATACCATGACCGTGATGGAGGAGCTGGGGCTGCTGAAAATGGACTTCCTGGGCCTGCGCAACCTTTCCGTCATTCACGATGCGGAGGAGATGATCCGCAGGGAACACCCGGGATTCACGGTTGAGGGGATCGACTACCACGATGCCAGGGTGTTCCGTATGCTTTCCTCCGGCAATGTGGACGGCGTCTTTCAGTTCGAATCCGGCGGCATGCGAAGCATGATCATGCAGCTGAAGCCGGAGCATCTGGAGGATCTGATCGCGGTGATTTCCCTTTACCGGCCCGGGCCCATGCAGTCCATCCCCCGGTATATCGAGTGCCGCCATAATCCGGAAAAGGTCACCTATAAGCATCCTCTTCTGGAGCCTATTCTGAATGTGACCTACGGCTGCATCGTTTATCAGGAGCAGGTCATGCAGATTTTCCGCAGCCTTGCGGGGTATTCTTTGGGTAGAGCGGACATTGTGCGCCGGGCCATGGCTAAAAAGAAGGCCGAAGTCATGGAAGAGGAAAAGCAGGTCTTCATCCATGGTCTTGTGGCGCCGGACGGCACCGTTGAGGTGGAGGGCTGCATCCGCCGGGGCGTGGACGAACAAACGGCTCTGGAGATTTTTGGAGAAATGGAGAGCTTTGCGGCATATGCCTTCAATAAGTCCCATGCGGCGGCCTACGCTGTGGTGGCTTATCAGACGGCATGGCTGAAATGCCATTATCCGCGGGAATACCTGGCGTCGCTGATGACCAGCGTCCTCAGCGACAACAATAAGCTTTCCGCCTATATCGCCGAATGCCTGCGGCTTGGGATCCGGGTGCTGCCCCCTCATGTGAACGAAAGCCGGGAGAGCTTTGCGGTTGTGGGAAAGGATATCCGTTTCGGCCTCTTGGCTGTGCGCAATCTGGGACGGAGCTTTATCGAAACGCTGGTAAAGGAACGGGAAGAAAACGGAAAGTTCACCACCTTTTACTCTTTCTGCCGGCGTATGTTCGCAGATTTGAACCGAAGGGCCTTAGAAAGCTTGATCAAATGCGGAGCTCTGGACGATTTGGGATGCAATCGCCGCCAAATGCTGGAAAATGCAGATTTTATCCTTTCTTCCATAGAAGAGGACAAGCGCAGAAATCTGGAAGGACAAATGGGATTTTTTGGCCAGACCGCAGGAGAAGAGAACAGCGGCGGAGAGCTTCGGCTCCCCCCCGCGGAGGAATATCCGCAGGCGGATCTCTTGGCCTTTGAGAAAGAAGTCACCGGCATGTTTCTTTCCGGGCATCCCATGGCAGAATACATGAGTGCATATGAAAGGCTCTCTGCCGTCCGGCTGGGAGAGCTCCTGGATCCGGATAAAGAGGATCGGTACCCGGATGGGAAACGTGTGAACGCTATCGGATTCATCAGCTCCTATAAGACGAAAATAACCAAAAGCAATACTACAATGGCGTTTCTGACGCTGGAGGATATGTTCGGCGCGCTGGAGGTTTTGGTTTTCCCAACTATCCTGAGTCAATATGGAAATTATATCAAAGAGGGGACCGCGGTGTTTATCAAGGGCAGAGTCAGCCGCAGGGAAGAAGAGGACGCAAAGCTGATCTGTGAGCAGGCCGGTCCTATCCCGATTTCCGGCGGCACAGAAGACGAAGGCTGTACGCAGACTTCCGTGCCCGGAGAACGGCGTAAAAGAAGAGCGCCGGGCCTCTATCTGAAGGTGCCGGGAGAAGCTTCCCCCAGATATGAGCGCGCAAAGCAGCTCCTCGCCGTATTCGATGGATTTGAGCCTGTCTATATTTATATGAGTGACTCTGGAAAAATGTTCAGAGCGCCTTCATCTATGTGCGTCAGTGTAAATGAAATTCTTTTGAAAGAACTTCGCCGTGTTCTGGGAGAAAGAAATGTTGTGTGGATCGACAAAATGCAACAATAATCCATATTCGGGATAGGAAAGTCCATATTTGGATATTGATAAATCCTTATCAAATGTATTATAATAGAGACAGTTTAAAGATCATACACATTAGGGGGATTTTACGATGAGTACAAAAACGATTGCTGTTCTGACCAGCGGCGGCGATGCGCCCGGAATGAACGCAGCCGTCCGTGCGGTTGCAAGGGCCGGCATCACCTCCGGGCTCCGGGTTATGGCTGTCCGCAGAGGGTATAACGGGCTTTTGAACGGTGACATCTACGAAATGAATCTCCGCAGTGTTTCTGATATTATCCACCGGGGCGGAACGGTCCTGTATACTGCCAGAAGCCCGCAGTTCAACACTCAGGAGGGTGTGCAGAAGGCGGCGGACCGCTGTCGTCAGATGGGGATCGAGGGTGTCGTCGTGATCGGCGGG
>URRG01000212.1 GCA_900550095.1 uncultured Oscillospiraceae bacterium | reverse complement strand
GGGCCGTAGCAGTTGCGCCGGCGGCGGAGATAGCCGAGCTCCACAAAGTCCCTGTAGCCCAGCTTTTTGGCCTGGGCGGTGCGGTTTTTCACAAGCTGGTCGAAGAGGCTGTCGAATTCTTCCCGATGCTCGTCAAAGAAACGGCCTTCCGCCTCATAAGCCCGCCGGCGGATGTCTCTGTCCGGGCTCATTTTATAGGGAACCAGCTGAGCGATGGTGCAGGTCTTTCCCTCGAATGGGATCTGGGCGCTGGCATAGAGCTTCTGATATTTGGAGCACAGACTGTTTTCTTCCTGCATCAGGGGGATGATTTCCGGGGAAAACGCCTTTTCCGCCATCTCCATATTTTTGAACCAGATTTCGCCGTATTCCTGTTCCAGCTCACGGCGCAGGGGCGAATGCAGAAGGGCGCGGTTCAGCTCGTTCCGCTTTTCTTCCAGCAGGGGAGAGAGGTTGTCAAAATATTCCTGCTCCTTTTCGTAGAATGGATCCCGCGTGTCGATGGTATGGCGGATAGAGGCGATGTTCATCAGAGTGTCGATCTCTGCTTCCAGCTTCTGAGAACGGTCGATAATGCGGCACGCCTCTTCCAGCGTATGCGCTGCTTCCATCTGCTTTGCCAGTTCGGAAAACACGGAGCAGAACCGTTCGCCGTCGGGTCTGGTATAGGGAAGCTCGGAAAATGTTTTCGTCATGTGGAAGTTCCTCCTTCTGTCTGCAGTATGCCGGTATTGTCCGATATTCGGAACACCTGTCTCTGGAATCGGCGGAACCGAAGCGGGGCGGTAAAAACGGGTATCGAATATGGGAAAAAATACCTTCCAATATGGATTAATACTATCACGCCCGGGTTCCTTTTGCAACAGACAAAGCCCGGAGAGGAGAAAGACCGGCCTCGGTTGACAAACAAAAAGGGGTAAAATATAATAGAAAAGCCGGAATAACGCTGCGGCAGATGTCCGCAGCGTTTTTTATAAAACGGGGCGATATTGTGCGAAGCCGTAAGACCGCACAGGAGGACGTCTTTGGACGCGGCGCCGTCCGGATTGCTGAAGCCGCCGCTTTGCCCCGAACACCGAACACCGAAAACAGGATCCGAACAGGAAGGAGCCGTTTCAATGAGTCATACATATATTCCCGGAAACTACAGCCCTTCTGCAGGGCTCAGCGTATTTGAGACCCAGAAGGCGATTGACGCGATCAAAATTTCTTTTCTCCGCGGGCTGGAAAAGGCGCTTTGCCTGACCCGCGTATCCGCCCCGCTGTTTGTGGAGGCCTCTTCCGGTCTTAACGACGACCTGAACAGCGTGGAAAGACCTGTTTCCTTCGACACCAAGGAAGCGGGCATCACAGCTCAGGTGGTGCACTCCCTGGCAAAGTGGAAGCGGTATGCCCTGTACCGTTACGGATTCCAGCCGGGCTGCGGCATCTGCACCGATATGAACGCTATCCGCCGGGACGAGGATTTGGATAATCTGCATTCCATTTATGTGGATCAGTGGGACTGGGAAGCGATCATTCCGGAGGGAAGGCGCAATGAGGCTTATCTGAAAGAGACGGTGGAAAAAATCGTGGGCGTGATCTGCGATACATCGGAAAAACTGCGGGAAGCATACCCCGGCATAGGACCGCTCCTTTCCAGAGAGGTGAGCTTTATCACATCTCAGGAGCTGGAGGATCTGTATCCTGAAAATACTCCTAAGGAGAGAGAAAACCTCTATGTAAGGGAGCATCATACGGCTTTTATCATGCAGATCGGCGGGCGGCTCCGTTCCGGTGAGAAGCATGACGGGCGGGCTCCCGATTATGACGATTGGAAGCTCAACGGGGATATCTTGATATGGGACGACGTGCTGGGCTGTGCGCTGGAGGTTTCCAGCATGGGGATCCGTGTGGATGCGGATTCCATGGATGCCCAGCTCAGAGAAGCCGGCTGCAATGAACGCAGAAAATATCCTTTCCATCAGAAGGTGCTGGATGGGACCCTTCCCCTGACTATCGGCGGGGGGATCGGTCAGTCCCGTCTGTGCATGCTTCTTCTGGGGAAGGTACATATCGGCGAGGTGCAGGTTTCCGTGTGGGACGAGGAGACCCGCCGGGCTTGCGAGGAAGCGGGCGTCGTCCTGCTTTGAATCGTATCAAAGCGGCCTCTGAGCGCCGGCCGTGAAAAGCCTGGGACGGTAAAACCGCACCGGGCTTTTCCAGGATACATATCTAAAACTGTATGTCAGAAAGGAGAGACGTCCCATGGCCAGGCCGGCAAAACGCAGGCGGATCTGTTCCATTCCCGATATACGGGAATTTATACCCTCCGGCGGAGCAACGGGAGAACCTGTGGAGATGACTTTGGACGAATATGAAACCATCCGCCTGATGGACCGGCTGGGTCTTTCTCAGGAAGAATGCGCCGTGCAGATGAACGTTTCCCGCACGACGGTGCAGGCCATATACGATTCTGCCAGACAGAAGGCGGCGCTGGCCCTGGTGGAGGGAAAAAGGCTTCTGATCGGCGGCGGCGCGTATGAAGTGTGCTCCCGTTCAGAGGGATGCTGCGGTAAGGAATGCCTCCGGAGGCATCTGGAAATCTGCGGCGGAAAAGGCTGCCCTTGCCGGCCCGGCTGCCCGAAAAACAAAGGCGGGCAGTAAAGGCTTTTTGCCTTGAAACAGAGAGGGATACTGCTTGACTTATTGACATATGTCTGAAATAGATCTACAATGCATTATATGCGGAAAATATAAAATTGGGAGTTGGTCTTATGAAAATCGCGGTTACATATGAAAACGGCCAGGTATTCCAGCATTTCGGCCATTGCGGGCAGTTCAAGGTGTATGAGGTCGAAAACGGCAAGGTGATCTCTTCTGCGGTGGTCAGCGCTGCAGGAAGCGGCCACGGCGCTTTGGCTTCCTTTTTGAAGGGCTTGGGGGCGGATACCCTGATCTGCGGAGGGATCGGCGGCGGTGCGCGGGCGGCTTTGGCCCAGGCCGGCATAGAGCTCTATCCGGGCGTGACGGGCAGCGCGGATGCCGGAGTAGAAGCCCTTCTGCAGGGAAAACTGCTCTTTGATCCGGACATTGTATGCAGCCATCACCATGAAGACGGTCATACCTGCGGAAACCATACCTGTGGAGAGGATAAACACGGCTGTGCGGGGAATCATTGACGATACAGAAAAGTGCGGGATGGCGGAATATTTGTATTTGGAAAAGCTCTTACAGTTTATTCTGTAAGAGCTTTTTGTATAAGGCCCTGTTTCATTTTTCAAGCGGAAGATGATGCTTCGGTTTATACGAATCGGTACTCGGAATTTGTGAGTATGCAAGTTGCCTTCCGCTTTTAGTCACCATATTTGTTTCCGTATTACGCCTGTCCGGTGATTCTTTGTAATATTACAGATTTATATAAGGAAAATCTGTTGCAAATAGGACCCCCTTATGCTATTTTTATGACAAATCCTCCATATTGGGGGGAGTCGGTATCTTGTATTGAGAAAGGAGTTTTTGGCGTGGCAAGGGATTACTCCCATAGAATTGGGAAAAAAACCGTTCGATTTGTGACAAAAGAGGGAAAACCTGTAGCGGGGAAGTGTGTCCATTTTTCTATGAGGAAGCATGAGTTCCTGTTTGGAGGGGGCATGTTTCAATGTGTTCCATATGCGGCAGGGGAAATGACGGACCCGGCTGAACGGGAACTGTTCGAAAAGGTTTTTGAAAAATGGATTGCTATCATGAACAATGCCACACTGCCCTTTTACTGGGGAGGATTTGAACCGGCAGAAGGACAGCCGCGTAGCAAACAACTTATGGCAGGTGCAAAATTTTTGAAAGATAAAGGGATAACCATAAAGGGTCATCCCCTTTGCTGGCATACAAGCTGTGCCGATTGGCTGATGCAATATTCTACAGAAGAGATCCTCCAAAAACAGATTGCGCGGATCCACCGAGAAGTGGGCGGCTTCAAGGGAGTTATTGATATGTGGGATGTGATCAACGAAGTGGTCATTATGCCTATATTTGATAAATATGATAATGCTGTCACACGGATCTGCAAGATGCTTGGGCGTGTCAAAACTGTAAAAACCATGTTCGACGCTGCTCGTGAAGCCAATCCGGAAGCGACGCTTCTGATAAATGATTTCAATCTTTCAACAAATTATCAGATCCTGATTGATGGATGCCTGAATGCGGGGGCTCCTATTGACGAAATTGGCCTTCAGACACATCAGCACCAGGGGTATATGGGGCAGGAAAAGCTTTTGGAGATATTGGAACGCTATGAGGTATTTAAGAAACCACTGCATTTTACCGAGATAACCTTGACTTCGGGCCATCTTATGCCACCTGAAATTGTGGATCTGAACGATTATAAAGTGGAGGATTGGCCCACGACGCCTGCGTTTGAAGACCGTCAGGCCCGGCAATTCGTAGAGATGTATGAAATCCTCTTTTCCCATCCTTTCGTTCGCACAGCGTATACTTGGAATTTTACAGACGGAGGCTGGCTGGGGGCACCCGCCGGGTTCCTGCGCAAAGATGGCTCCGTAAAACCTGTATATGATGCGGTATACGATTTGATCCGCCGGCAGTGGTGGACGGACGGAGAGGCAGTTACCGATGAAAACGGAGAAGCCGTGATAGAGGGGTATCGGGGGGACTATGTATTGAATATCTGCGGCAATGAAATGCCTCTGTCCTTGAGAAGAGAGGCTCTGAAAGGAACAGCCACATATACGATTTGACCATCTGCCGGTGGAATGTGGCAAGAGAATGCATAAATACTGCGGTTTGGAAACCAAACCGCACTGCCGTCATCAATGGCAAAGGAAATTGGATTTTCCTTTTTGAAAATGATATAATACTGGTGAAAGAAAACCGCCTGCCGGGAAAAGCAGGTCTCTGTA
>URRG01000211.1 GCA_900550095.1 uncultured Oscillospiraceae bacterium | reverse complement strand
TATCCTTATTAAGGATATGGAGGAAAAAACCAACGTCCATTTTGAGTTTGAGCTGGTGGAATCCTCCTCCTATGCGGAGAGAAGGGCCGTTAAGCTCAATTCCGGCGATTATCCCGACGTGATCAAGGACGGCCTCACTGTTACGGAAATCGTCCGCTATGGAAAGGATGGGCTTATCATTCCCCTGGAAGACATGCAGGAGAAATACTGTCCTCAGCTGATGGCGGCATATGATTCCGACTATGGCAAAACCGTGGGCATGAAGGCCACCGCCACCATGCCGGACGGCCATGTATACACCTTTGTTTCCAGCGGCCTGGCCCCCTTCATCGGTCTGAACCGCATCGGCTGCATCAACAAGGATTGGCTTGATGCCGTGGACATGGAGGCGCCTACCACCCTGGACGAGTTTACAGAGGTCCTTCGGGCGTTCAAAACAAAGGATCCCAACGGAAACGGCAAGCAGGATGAAATCCCCATGAGCTGGTGCGGAGCCCTTTACACCACCTTCAATACGTGGGATTATGGCCTGAACTGGCTGGGAGACTCCTTCGGCGTGCCCGCGGGTACCGACCTTCTGAATGTGACGGACGGAAAAGCGACCTTTGTGGCTTCTACTGAAGAATATAAGGAATTCATCAAATGGCTCCATGGGCTTTATGCGGAAGGGCTTTTAGACGATACCGGCTTCAGCCAGACGGCGGATCAGTATAAAGCAAAGCTGGCGGGCGATACCCCGATCGTGGGCGTAGCCTCCGTTTGGGAGATCGGCGACGATTTCGCCACCTACGACGCCTATGACCACTATGTATATCTGGACTCCATGAAGGGGCTGGGCGGAGAAGAGCCTGCTCCCTATTACAATCCCTACGACGGCAACGTGGGCATGTGGGCCGTGACCTCTGCCTGCCAGATGCCGGAGGTGGCTGTCCGTGTGGCGGATTATTTCTACGACGAGGCTATTTCTACGGAATTCTTTGAGGGCCTCAGGGGCGAGCCGGAAGAAGTAGGCGAAGAGACCCAGGTAAGGCAGATCCCCTGCACGGAATGCGGCAGCGAGACCGCCTATATGGTAGCTGATCCGCCGGAGGGCGTAAATACGCAGACCTTCCGGAACAAGTGCTGCCCTGCCAGCAATTTCCCCTATGTGTGTTCTACAGAAGGCTATGAAAAGTACCAGCATCTGCATTATACCGATAAAAAGGCCGAAAAGATCAAGGCTATCAAGGAAATCAGCCCCGCTCCCATCGGAAAGCTCAATTACACCGCTGACGAGGCCGACGTGGTGAATCAGGTACAGTCTGAGATCATCACCTATGTGAACCGCCGGGCGGCGGAGTGGGTGGCAAATGGAAAGATCGACGAAGAGTGGGACTCCTATCTCCAGGAGCTGGAAAATATGCGCTTGGGCGAGATGATGGAGATCGTGCAGGCTGCCCAGACCCGCTTTGAGGAGAATATGAAATAAGCCTTGTATACCCGCCTGTGCATGATAGGCATGACAGGCTGTTGGGAATATAGCCGGGAAGCCCGTTTATTTTCTCTCTTTCGGGTTTCCCGGGCCGTTCCCTGAGGCCGATTGCTTTGAGGCCTCCGCCTCTGCCGGAGAAGACGGCGGGGCGGTGTTCCCTCCCTTTGAAAGAAAAGAACAGGCCGCGGACATGCCGCAGCCTGTTCTTTTCTTTCATATATGGATGTGCATGCCTCCTGCCGTATTCTGCCTTCCCTTGGATGAGCTGCTTGTTTCTGCGGCGTTGCAGCTTGGGAAACAGCAGTGCCTTCTTCAGATTTACTGTACTGAGGGAGAGAGGCCGGAGGAATTTCTCTATTCTTTTCATGGTAAGCAGCCATTTTGCTGCCCGGATACAGGCAAAGGCTTTTCTCTATTCTGATTTCCTGTTTTAGTAAACCAAGTCGGCGTAGGATCGCTTCTCCACGTTTTACCAAAACATGCATGTAGAAAGGCTTTGTGATATAATCGTCGGCTTGATACTAAAAGGCGTTTGACTGGTTTTTCTCATCATCAAGCGCTGTCATCATTAAAACAGGAACGTCTGATTCCCGCCGTATTTCCTGCAAAATTTCCATTCCATTCATGGAAGGCGGCATAATATCTAAAATGATCAACGATAGCTCTGGTCGAAAACCTGTGTCAGCCCTTGCAACCCATCTTCACAAGTATCGGCGATAAATCCGTCACGTTCCAAAAAGGCTTTCTCCGTATTGCGGATAGGACTATCGTCCTCTATGATTAAAATATGAATATCCAGCGCTTTACCTCGTTTTTTGAGAGGAACAACTATGATGCCGCTTTTCGCCTTTTATATGCCGTTTTACAAAAGATGAAATTTATTTTTTGTGTAAGACTAAGGACTTTTGAATCATACGGAAACCGATGAAACCAAACACAATAAAAGCGGCTAACCCTGATAGAACAGGAGCCAAAGAAGGTTCTGTATATTCCACGGAACTATTTGGCATATCGGGGTTAAATTTGATTGAGAAAGTTTCGCCAAGCTTTTTTGGCGTACTGCTTTTCAAAATCTCGCCTGTATAAACATTTCCGTTTGCTTCGTACTGATATGTAATATCATAAACCGTGCGGCGGTGACGATAACCGTGGCGGCCTCCGCTGCTTTCGGTACGTTGGTCTACGTTAATTACTGTTGCAGTTTCCACAGGCCAGTCTTTTTGTCCAAGCTGTTGCAGATAACCCGTGATCCCTATAATCAAAAAAGCAATACCGAAACAAATAAGAATACTACCCCAAAATGAAATTTTACTCTTTTTCTTTTCCACGAAAACGCTCCTCCAGATATTATTGACTGCTCAAATAACCGAGCTGGATTAAAATATCGTTGATTTCATCTAAGGATTCAGGCGAATAAGCGTAAATTAACATGTTGCCTTGATACAAAACAAGATAATATACGCCGTCTGCAACCGCCGTGAACATCTTATTGCCGTTGGAAAGCTCTGTTTCATGGTTTTTTCGTTCTGACGGCTCCATATTCGGAGAAATATTGTATGAAATCTGATTATATACGAGATCGATTGTTTCGCCGTTATTATATTCATAATATTCAAATTTGCTGTCACCTTTCACGCCGGCGCATACGTACATCAGCTTATTTTCGTCAAGTTCCCAATAGGTTACCGGAATCTCATATGTCTCATAGCCCTTTTCTTTTAGTACAGTGTCCACATATTCACGGCTTATGCTGTCAGAATAGGCGGGCCTGCCTGACAAGCCGTGTGTCCCGATATGCGTGAAATCCACCCCGGCGATCAGCAGCATAAAGAAAAGCAAAATGCCGAAGAAAAAAGCGCCGACAAGGGAATAAACGATGATGTTTTTTCTGCGGTTCTTTTTCCCTTCTTCTTTTTCTTTGGAATGCTTGGTTTCCAGTTTTTCAGCCATCGCCTCATCAAGCGGATGATTTTTTCTGTAAATTTTTCCGCTGATACCAATAATGATGTTGATAAGAACAAGAAGCAGATTCCCGATAAAAGCGTATTTCAGATGCTCGGGGTCTCTTGCGCAGTATACGGCGAGCGTCAGCGCGGCTGCGCCTGGAAGCGTACATATCCCGAACGTCCACAAAAGCCGAATGGATTTTTTCGGATCAGAGCTTTTTTCCCGGAAAAAGGCAATCAAAAACCTTTGCCTTTTTTGCATTCTACGATGCGCCGAAGCGCTTGGTAAATTCACATCTGACGTAAAATTCAAAAATTCTTTGAATGTCATGCCCGTTAAATCCATAGCCTCTCTGAAAAGCCAAAAGGCACAGCAAAAATTAACCGGTAACAGGATTATGGAAAATAGAACGTTCAATATCTGTTTCATCATAAAATAATTTTCACCTATCAAAAAGTCTAACAAGATAGCGGTTTGTTCCAGACTCTAAACTATGAACCATGATGATTTTATCAATGCAAAGTGGAGAATATGTAAAGTAACAAACGCTATGAACAGTATAGTGCTTCGCCAAGATAAGATCAAGGATAGTTCATAAAAAGTATGGTTTCGTTAAGTCAATAAAGGGGGAGCAATTTATGTTGATTGAATGGTCGGAGATCATCCTAGAAAAAACTAGAGGTTTTTACAGAAAAGGTGTCCTTTTCCCCTATGATTGCTGCAAAATTGTTCCGTTTCCTGCAGCGTAGCAGGAATACACTTTTTACTCTCTATGCAGGCAGCTTTCTCTATTGCAGCATAACTCGAGACAATGCCGTAAGGATATTTTTGTGATATTCCATTTACAAGAAAACGGCACAAATGCAGGTTTCCGCTAGCCGGATATCTACTTGATACTTCCCGTTTCAGTTCTGTGCAGTAGAAAATCGAATGCAATTAAATAAAGATATAGTAAGTGAAGAAGTATTGAATACTGTACTTATTTCGTTTTTGATAAAAATTTAATTCTAGTGGTTGAATTTTTATCCACTTTTGAGTATACTGTGTCTATAGACGAAAGATATATTTGAAACTTGAAATAAATAATTAATTTGTAGCAAAGTTATAATACAACATACTAGAGATCGGTATTGTACACTTTTTCGTTCAAAACTTCTATTTTGGTTCTTTACTGTAAAACGTCTCATTTTCTACGGAAGATGAGACGTTTTTTCTGTATCTCCTCCGAATGATTACGTGTAAATTTTGTTAACTTGTATGTTATGTTATATTTTGTCAGCCGTATAGTAATGAAATATTTTCGGGGAGGCTTTCCAAACGGCACAAGGTCGGGAGGAAATTTCAATATTTTTGCATTGTCAGAAAGGAGTAATTGAAAAGATGAAGAAAAAGAGAATCCTTGCGGCGCTCCTGTCCTGTGCCATGATTTCCGCGGCACTGATAGGATGCAGCGGAGACGGAAGCAGCTCTTCCGCTGCGGGCGGAAA
>URRG01000210.1 GCA_900550095.1 uncultured Oscillospiraceae bacterium | reverse complement strand
GGCGGCCCGGCAGGTGCTTGTGTGGGTCATGAGCCGGACTCTGGCTCTGCTGCACCCCTTCATGCCCTATATCACAGAGGAGATCTGGCAGAGTCTGCCTCATGACGGGGAGGCGCTGATGGCCGGCTCCTATCCTGTCTACGACGGGGCTCTTTCCTTCCCGGAGGAGACGGCCAGGATGGAAAGCATTATGACGGCGGTCCGCGCTGTACGCAACAGAAGAAGCGAGATGAACGTGGCGCCCGGCAGAAAAACCATGCTGTATATCGCCGCTTCCCGCAGGGCTGTGTTTGAAGAGGGCAGGGAGATCTTCCTCCGCATGGCCTATGCCACCGGCGTCGAGGTAGGGGGGAGCTTCGATATTCCCGGCGCCGTGACCATCGTTACCCCCGACGCCAAAATCTATATTCCAATGGAAGAGCTTGTGGACAAGGAGGCGGAGCTCAAGCGCCTTGCAAAGGAACTGGAGAGCGCCGAAAAGCAGCTCAACACCGCCAAGGCCAAGCTGCAGAACGAGAAATTTATGAGCAAGGCGCCGGAAAAAGTGGTGGAGGGTGTGCGGCAGAACGCCCAAAAGCTGGAGGAGCATATCGCGCTGATCCGTTCCAGCATGGAGGCGCTGCAGTAAGCAGGAGCAAGGGGGACTTCCGCTTTTTAGGCGGAGGCTTTCCCCTTTTTGCCCGGAGGGCTTTTCTGTGGAAGAGCCCCGCGGGAGAAGAAATACGTATGCTCACAGTACGGCATTGCAGGAGGTATCGATATGGCTGAAACTACGTTTTTTGTCACTCTTTCCCCGGAACAGGCGGCTCAGGCCATTGAGGACCACATTGTAGACGGGAGCATTACCGGAGAAGTGATCGACTGGTATGTCCTCGAAGCTCCATCCGGGCGCAGCTGCATCACCGCCGTTTTCGAGAAGCATTATTACCGGGCGGGGAACCGGCTTGTGCTCACAGTAGTGCTGGATAATTTCACAGGCTATACCCGTGTTCACGCCGTAGGCGGCGGAGGCGGGGAAGGGTTCTTCCGGTTTGATTGGGGCGCTTCATCCAGTTTTTCCAATGCGCCTCGGGAAGCTCTTGCGGAGTATGTTTTGGATTGAGGCGGCAGGTTAAGGGCGGAAAGGCCGGAAAGCTGGAGAAGGCGGGGCCTGTGCTCCGGCGGAAAAGGAGAAGAAAATGACCTACGAAGAAGCTGTCCGCGCGATAGACGGACTGGAAACCTTCCGGGCTGCAGGTCCGGGGCTGGAGAGAATGCAGGCTCTTCTTGCCAGAATGGGGAACCCAGAGAAAAAACTGCGGTATATCCATGTGGCGGGCACTAACGGAAAGGGCTCCACCTGTGTGATGCTGTCGGAGATCCTCCGGGCCGCCGGCTATAACACAGGGCTGTATGTCTCCCCCCATGTGGTAGAATTTACAGAGCGGATGCAGCTCAACGGAGAAGAGATCCCCCGGGAGGAGCTGGTCTCCCTGGTGGAGGAATATCTTCCTCTGGCTCTTTCCTTGCGGGAAGGGGGCTGCGCTATTACGGAATTTGAATTCATCACTGCCATAGCTTTCGCATGGTTCGCTCAAAAAGGGTGCGACATTGTGGTGCTGGAAGTGGGGATGGGCGGTCGTTTCGACGCCACCAACGCCATCCCCTCCGCGCTGATTTCCGTGATTTGCTCCATATCCCTGGATCATACGAAGATTCTGGGGGACACGGTAGAAAAGATCGCCTTTGAAAAGGCGGGGATCCTGAAGGAAGGCGGCGTCTGTGTCTGCTACGGCGATCAGCCGAGGGGCGCCTTTGAAATGATCAAAATCACAGCGGAGCTCCAGCATAACCGTCTGGTTCGGGCCAGGCCGGGGGATCTCTCTTTCATTGACGCCGATTTTTCGGGAATGCGCCTGCAGTGGAAGAACGGGCTTCCCCTGCGCCTTCGCCTCTTGGGGGAGCATCAGATCCAGAACGTCGCCGTTGTTCTGGCGGTTGTAGAGGAACTGCGGAAAAAGGGCTGGGAACTGCCGGATTCCGCCCTGCAGGAGGGCTTTGCGGCGGCCGCCGTGCCCGCCAGGGTGGAGGTTCTCTCTCTGGATCCTCTGGTGATTTTGGATGGGGCTCATAACCCCGGGGGCACCAAGGCACTGGCCCAGGTCATGAAAACCTATAACCGCCGCAAGAAAGTGGTGGGAATCATGGGAATGCTGAAGGATAAGGACGCAAAAGAGGCTATTCGCTCTTTGGAAATGACCTTTTCCAAGGTATATACGCTCACGCCTGAAAGCTACCGTGCCCTTCCTGCTCAGGAACTGGCCGATGCTTGGGAAAGCTATAAGATTCCCGCAGAGGCCGTGAGTTCTCCGGAGGAAGCGGTGGAGCTTGCTTTCCGGGAGGCGGCGGAGATGAAAACGGGGCTTCTCTGCTGCGGTTCCCTGTATCTGGCCGGGGAGCTGCGGCCCCTTCTGCAGAAAAAGCTGAAAAAACTGTGAGCGCGGGAAAAAGCCGGAATGCCCGCGGCGTTTTAGAAAGCCGGGAACCGAAAGATAATCCGGGCCGGATAAAGAGGCAGCAGGCGGGAAATACGGGTTTTATAGGGCCGCCCGGATGTACAATCGACAGAAGATATTGAAATGGGATACGGGCTTGCGCGGAAAGGTGAATTTCCACGCGGCCCACAGGAGGTGTAATGCGTATGCTGGGAAAATTGCTGGACTTTAAGCAGGAGGGCGGCAAAATCGTCTTTCAGTTTGAGGGGGGAGAGGGGAGCCTTACGGCTCTGAAGGAGACGGTATTCCGGGTCTTTTCGGGGGATTCCACGATTCCTTCTAAGGCGGTGGAAAACCTGGAGAATAGAACAGGCGGCGCCCTGCGCCCGGAAGCGCGCCGGGAAGAGGGCGGCGTGCGGGTTTCCACCCGGCGCATGTCGGCCTTGGTGAGAGACGATTTTTCGGTGGATTTTTACTGGGCGGATGGGAGCCCCCTCTGCCGGGAATACCGTGGGGAGCGCACCTTATCAAAAGGGCTCGGGGAAGAGGAGCGGGAGCTCATGGCCGGGGAAGGGCACTTCCTGGCGGAAGAAAAGAAAAGGCACAAAATTGAGGTGCTGAAAGCCATAGAGGGGGACGAATGCTTTTACGGCCTGGGGGATAAGACCGGATTTCTGAATAAGCGCCAGTATGCCTATGATATGTGGAATACAGATAATCCTGATCCCCAGGTGGATTCTTTTCGGGCGCTGTATAAGTCCATTCCCTTCTTTATGGCCCGCACAGACCGGGGGGATTACGGCATCTTCTTCGACACTACCTATAAGAGCGTTTTCGATATGGGGAAAGAGAGTCGGGACTACTACTATTTTGCAGCCGATGAGGGCAATCTGGATTACTATTTCATAGGGGGCGATACCCTCCCGGAGATCCTCACGGAATACACCGCCCTCACGGGCAGAGCGCCCCTTCCGCAGCTTTGGACTTTGGGCTACCATCAGTCCCGCTGGAGCTATAAGACGGAGGAAGAGGTGCAGTATATCGGGAATATGCTGCGCAAGTTGCGGGTTCCCTGCGATTCCATCCACCTGGATATCGACTATATGGAGCGGTATAAGGTCTTCACCTGGGATACGGAACGCTTCCCCGACCCCAAGGGGCTGCTTTCTCACCTGGGGGAGGAAGGCTTCAAGATCGTCACCATTATCGACCCCGGCGTAAAGGTGGAAGAGGGGTATCCTCTCTATGAGGAAGGGATGAAGAAGGGATATTTCGTCACAGCGCCTTCCGGGGAAACCTATGTAAACGCCGTTTGGCCCGGGGATTCCGTATTTCCGGATTTTGGGGACCCACAAGTACGCGCCTGGTGGGCGCGGCAGCAGAAGCTCCTGACGAGTGCAGGCGTCCGCGGGGTTTGGAACGATATGAACGAGCCCGCCACCTTCCGGGGAGAAATTCCTGGGGACGTAGTCTTTTCCGACGAGGGGCAGAAGGCGGATCATGCCAGGATGCATAACGCCTATGGACACCTGATGGCCAAAGCCACCTATGAGGGACTTAAAGAGGCGGATGGACGCAGGCCCTTTGTGATCACCAGGGCCTGCTATGCGGGCACGCAGAAATATTCCACCGCCTGGACGGGCGACAACCACAGTATCTGGGCCCATCTGCAGATGGCTGTGCCGCAGCTGTGCAACCTTTCTCTTTCCGGTATGCCCTTTGTGGGCACGGATATCGCCGGTTTTGGATCCGACGCCACGCCGGAACTTCTCCTCCGCTGGGTGGAGACGGGGTGCTTCTCGCCTCTCTTCCGGAACCACTGCTGCCTTTCCGCCGTCCGCCAGGAGCCCTGGGCCTTTGGCAAGGACGTGCTGGATATCTACCGCTCCTTTGTGGAGCTCCGGTATACGTTGATACCCTATTATTACGACCTGTTCCGAGAGGAGGAGCAGACCGGAAGGCCGATTCTGCGTCCGCTGGTGTTCCACTATGAGAAGGATCCGGAGACCTGGGAGATCAACGATCAGTTTCTTATAGGAGACAGGCTTCTGGCCGCGCCTGTTTTACAGCAGGGGGTTCGCCGCAGGGCCGTATATCTGCCGGAAGGCATATGGTACGACTTCTGGACGGGTGAGCCCATAGAAGGGAAACGGACGGTCCTGCGGGAAGCGCCTTTGGACACCTGCCCCCTGTATGTAAAGGCGGGGAGCATCCTGCCCAGGTGGCCGGTGCAGCAGTATGTGGGCGAACAGGAGATTCGGGAATTGATTCTGGATATATACCCGGGGGAGGGAAGCTGCCTCCACTACCGGGACGACGGAGAAAGCTTTGGCTACAGAGAAGGCGCCTATGCCGAATACCGCTTTGCGGTGGAGTCCTCAGGCCGCTTTACGGCGGAGCTTCTTCACGCGGGATATACGCCCTATGAAAACCTGCTTCTCCGCTGCAGAGGGAAGGAAATA
>URRG01000209.1 GCA_900550095.1 uncultured Oscillospiraceae bacterium | reverse complement strand
TGACGAAGCAGTATGACAAGACCCGCCCCTGCATCGACACCAGCGGCAACTTCCATGTGGAGACCGATATCTACGACCTGCACGACTATGAGCAGGATGTGGAGGAATTTTCTTCCCATTACGATCCCTTCGGCAGAGGGGAAGGTCCCTTCCGGGAGACGCACCCTGCCCGCCAGAGCTACACCGAGGGCCTGCCCTTCTTCATCAGCGAATACGGCGGCATCAAGTGGGCGCCCCGGGCTGAGGAAGGGGAAAACGCCTGGGGCTACGGAGAAGGCCCCCAGACGGAAGAGGAATTCTTCGCCCGCTACCGCGGCCTGACGGAAGCCCTCCTGCGTAACCCGAAGATGTTCGGCTTCTGCTACACCCAGCTCACAGACGTGGAGCAGGAGCAGAACGGCGTGTATTTCTACAGCCGTGAGCCCAAATTCGACCCCGCCCGCTTCTATGAGATCAACGCCCAGAAGGCTGCCGTGGAGGACTGAGCTCCCGCCCTTCCTGCTGAAAATCAAGCCCGGAGCGCTGGGGAAAACATTCCGCGTGCTTTTTGATCCTCCCGGCCCTGTGAAACACGCGGCCCCGCGCCTATCTGCCGCACACGGCGTTTTTCCCTGTAGATTTTCGTTCCTTACGCAAAACCTCCCCCGATTCGTTCGGGGGAGGTTTTATGTTTTTCATGTCCTGCCCGCCCCATTTCCAGCACGGAACAGGGGCGGGGAACTCCCGTTTCCAGGCAGCCGGGCGGACAGGTATCCGGCGAAGGACACCGGGAATCCGCCGGTTTACCGGCTTATCCCTTGACGGAGCCCACCATTACGCCCTTTTCAAAGAATTTCTGGGCAAAGGGATACATGACGATGAGCGGAATGGCGGAAAGCACCATGCAGGCCAGTTCGATGGTCTTGTAGTTGCTGGCGCTCTGGTTCATGGACGATATGACGCCCGAAAGGCTTCCGCTGTTCATCTGGCTCCCCAGGTTCGCCGCCGCCTCGCTGGATTTCGTCAGGGACAGCGTATAGTAGGAAAGGGTCTGCACGTCGGTGGAACGGGTGTAATACAGGGTCTGTGTATAATCGTTCCACATGGCCACCGCGGTAAATATTCCCAGGGCGCTGATCACAGGCTTGGAAAGGGGGAACACGATCCTGAAGAATATGGTGTATTCGCTGGCCCCATCCATTTTTGCCGATTCAAAAAGGGATTCCGGAATGCTTTTGAAATTGGCGTTGAAAATGATGACGTTGTAAAAGCCTCCGAACAGGCAGGGGATGATATACACCCAGAAGGTGTTGTAGATATGCAGGGTGTTGAAAAGGATAAAATAGGCGATCACGCCGCCGTTCAAATACATGCTGATAAAGCCGATGGCCGTATAGAACCGTTTCCCCACCAGATTTCCTCTGGAAAAGCCGTAGGAAAACATGGAGGTGATCAGCGTCTGCAGCACCGTCACGATGACCGTCCTGGAGAAGGTGGTAAAGAAGGCCCGGATGATTTCCGGATCGTTCAGCACCGCCTTCCAGCTTTCAAATGTAAAATTACCGGGAACCAGCAGGGCATATCCGTTTTTCAGGATACTGTCGGCTGAATTCAAGGAATTTATCAGGGAGTACCAAACCGGATACACCGTTACCAGCATGATCAGAACCATGATGATTCCCAAAACAACGTCGAACCGCTTTTCCCGTCTTGATTGTATGCCCGTCATTACATTTCCCCCTTTTCTCAGAACAGACCGCTGTCCGTCAGCTTTCTCGAAATTGTATTCGCACAGAAAAGCAGGAAAATAGCAAGGGCGGATTTGAAAATATTCACGGCCGCCGCCATGCCGAACTGCAGCTCCTGCAGGCCCACACGGTAAATGTACGTGTCGATCACTTCGCTGCGCTCCATGTTGAAGGAATTCTGCAGCACATAAATCTGATCGAAATTGTTGTTCATAATGCCGGCCACTGCAAAGATGATCATGATCATCACGGTGCCCTTGATACAGGGCAGGGTGACGCTCCACATCTTGCGGAAGCGACCGGCGCCGTCCAGGTCGGCGGCCTCGTAGAGCTCCTGATCCACGCCGGAGATTGCCGCCGTATACAGGATGGTGCTCCACCCCAGCTCCTTGAGCAGGGACGAAACAATGGCGATGGCCCAGAAATACTCCGGCTTCGCCATGAAGACGACGGGATCGTCTATAATATGCAGCGCCTGCAGCACTTGATTGACCATGCCGCCGTCCGCCCCCAGAAGGGTGATGACAATACCCCCGTATACCACCCAGGAAATAAAATGCGGCATATACGTGACCGTCTGCACCATGCCCTTGAACCTGGCGTTGCGGATCTCGTTTATCAAAAGCGCGAAAAAGATAGCCATGGGGATCGTGATCAGATTGCCGATCAGATTGATGCCCAGGGTGTTTACCAGCATCCGCCCGAAATCGTGGTTGGCGAATATGATTTTGAAATTTTGGAAGCCATACCAGGGATCCGTGAAAACGCCCGCGATCCCATCGGTGACTTTATAGTTTTTAAACGCCAGTATCAGCCCGAATAAAGGGACGATGTTAAAGAGAAAAATGAGGATCGTCCCCGGAACCATCAGCGAATGGAGCTGAAACTGGGTCTTTTTGTCGTATCCCAGCCTGTAGCCGGTCTTGGCCTTACTCCGCATACAATCCGCCTTTCTTAATTTCCAGCAATAAGCGGCAAAGGCGCCTGGAAACTGCTCGCGCACTCTTCCAGGCGCCTTCTTCCTCCGCCTTATGCAATCGGAAGGGGGCTTTTGCGTCCGCCTCATCCGATCTTTTCATCAGGATCAATACAAATCTGCGTTTACATCCTCGATGGAAGTCCCCGCGTCTTCGCAGTACTGCTGATACACCTCGTTATACGCTTCATCCACGCCGGAAATATTGTAGCCTTCGAGGGTGCTTATCATATTGTTGTATTCCGTTTCAAAGGCTTCGTCCGTAGCAGCCGTTACGATCTTCGCTTTCTGAGATTCCAGATAGCTCTCGATCTGAGACAGCTGGATGCCCAGGTCGCTGGAGGGATCCACCACGTTGCTGCTCTCAAAGGAAAGGACGGAGGAATCGTATACATACGACTTTTCGTATTTGCCAAGCGCAGGCATCAGCTGCACTTCCACGCCGCGGTTGGTGGTGGGATCCGGCACGGCTTCTGTGTTCCGCTCGAAGGAAGTATTTGCAAAGGGCCACAGAAGCATGTTGCTCGCATAGGTCTCCTCATAGGTCTTGGCGAACTCCTCCGTCCTTGTGACGATTCCCTTGTCGTCGATGGTGTAGTCGTCGCCCTCGTTGCCGTAGTAGTTCACCAGGAGGCCCTCCCGGCTGGAAGCCCAGCTGAGGAGCTTGGCGGCAGCTGAGGAGCTTACGCAGTCCTTGGAAACGAAGGTCTGGATCCAGCCTGTTCCGGCAGACTGGCTGATCGGGACGGCGGGAACCGCGCCGTTATCCGCCAGGATGGGGCCGTAGGAATACCAAGGGGTGTTGTCCTTGGTGATCTGGGCCTGGTTGCCGATCCAGCAAAATACTCTCTGGGAATCCAGATAGGTCTTCAGGGCGGTCTCATCTATGGTCAGAGTATTTACGTCCAGATATCCCTTCTGGACGCAGTTGTTAACAAATTTCAGGGCGTTCTTGTAGCCGGGGCTCAGCTCCTGATGGCGGTAGTTGCCCTCCTCATCCACGGGCACGGCGCCGAAGTTCCAGGAAAGCACGCCGTCCAGGCTGGTGCCGATCCACTGGTTGCAGTGGAGCACTACGGGCAGGACGCTCTCACCATTTACCTGATAGCCGGATTTCTTGACCTTCTCGCAGGCCGCATAGAAGCCTTCTTCCGTGCTCACATCCTCTTCCGTGATATCCAGGGCTTCCATGATATCGGTGTTGAATATGATGCAGCTGTTGCTGCCATACTTTACCAGATCCACCCATACCTGGTCGTCCGGCGGGAAGTTTTCTCTGTTTCCGGCGGATTCCATATGGCTGGGGAAGGAATACCATCCGCCATAGGCGCTCACAAGAGCGGATTTGATATCCTCAGGAAAATCCTCCAGAAGGTGAGAGCCAGGGTCGTTTTCCTTCAGGAGCTCCTCCATCTCCCACACATAGCCGGAGGTGATCAGTTCCTTGATGGTATCGCCGTCTGTAATGGACATCATATCCGGCAGATCCCCTGTGGCGATCATCATGCCGAGCTTGGTGGCCGCGTCCGTGGGGGGCTGCTCAATGTTGAAAGTGATCCCAAAATTTTCCCTGATGTAATCCAGCGCGGGGGAGGTATCCGTACCGTTCCAGTTGGCGGGGCCCCAGCCGCTTACATCGGAAAACCAGTAGATTTCCACCGGCTCGGGAGCGGTGTCTCCGCCGCCGGAGGCTGTGCTGCCCTGGCTCTCCACTTGGGAGCCGTCCCCGGAACCGCTGCAGCCCGCAGCGCCCAGCAGCATAACGCCGGCCATCAGCGCCGCAAGGATTCTTTTACGCTTCGTATTCTTTTTCAAAAGTTGCTTCCTCCTTTGTTTATGAAATATTGCTTAAAAGGATCCGATATCTGTTTACAAAATTATTATAATTATATGTAAATTTGAATTGTATGGAATATTTTTCTTATTTTTGTAAATATTTAAGGCATTTTGCTGATTTCTTATACAGAGCGGGACTGCACGGGCGTCCGCCGCACGGCTGTATACCGATGCTGTAAGCGGTATACGAGCGAACAACAGCATACGGCACACACATCGCCTCTGGAGCCACATGTAAAAAGCCCCGCCAGCGGGCGGAGCTCTTTCTGCCGGCAAACACCGGGAAGCGGCGGCAGATCTGCGGAAAAGCCGCGCCTCTTTCAGGCCTGAAAGAGCCGGAGCCTTCCCAAAAAAGGGCAGGGCATTTTGGTAGCTACTCATAAAACAGTATCAACCAATA
>URRG01000208.1 GCA_900550095.1 uncultured Oscillospiraceae bacterium | reverse complement strand
GTCCGGATCCGGTTTCCACGAAGAGGACCCGATGCGCCGCCCGAACGGCTCAGGCGGCCCTTTTGCACAGCCCCCGTAAGACAAAACTCCGTGAAGCTCCTTCGCATGCCCGTCTTGTTTGCCGGGGGCTGTGCAAAATAAAAAACAGAATAAAAACCAGGAGAAGACCCGGCGCTTTTCGCCGACGGTTTCTTCAGTGAGCAGACCCTGCGGGCAAAAAGACATCCCCCGCAAAAACAAGAAAAGCAGGGAAAGGGGAAATTCCCCCTTTTCCCTGTATATTTTCCCGGCGCATCGCTGCGCCGCATCTCCTCCGGCAGGAACCTTGAGGATGCGGCGCCGTTCTGCAGCTATGCTCCTGCTTCCTGCGGTGCGCCTTTTCCGGCGCGTCCGCTGTTCCTTCAGCAATCAGCCCAGCTCGATAGAGCCGATCTTATCCTGCTGATACCACTTTACATAGGGGCTGGAAACCAGATTCTTCACCCGGGTATTGTAGCAGATCAGATCGCTTCTCTGATAGATGGGGAACACGGGGAGATCTTCGTTCCAGATCTTGTAGATCTCCTTGTAATCTTCCATGATGGCTTCTCTATCGATCTCTGTCTGCGCCTTTGCAAGCAGCTTGTCCAGCTCTTTGTTGGAATAGCCGATATGGTTCTGGCCGCCGCCGGCCTCCGGGCTGGCATAGGTGCCGGAAATATCCGGATCCGCCGTAAGGCCCCAGGCCATGAAGTACATTTCCGCGGTGCCCTTCTGGCTCTTGTCCTGCAGGGTCGGCCAGTCCACATATTCCGCCTTGACCTCGATGCCCAGCTCGCCGTAGGCGTCGATCATCATGGGAATCAGCTTCTGGGTGACGGCGTTGTCGGACATGGCGGTGAACATGATGGTGAACTGCTCCCCATCCTTCATCAGCTTGTCCCCTTCCTTCTTCCAGCCGGCCTCTTCCAGAAGCTGCGCGGCCTTCTCAAGGTCGTAATCGTAGGTGTTCAGGCCCTCGTCGTTGTAAAGCCAGGAAACCCTCGCCTGCGGGATGTTCAGAGCGTTTGCATACTGGCCGTAGATAACATTGTTGAGGGATTTGCGGTCAATAGCATACAGAAGAGCCTGACGGACCTTCGGATCCTGGAATTTTTCCAGCTTATGGTTGACGGCCACATAGCCGTACCCCAGGGTTTCCTGCACCCACATGTTGATAAAGCCGTAGCTCTTTCCCTCTTCGATATAGTCGTTCTCGCAGACCACATCTTCTTCGAGATCTACGTCCCCGGTAGCCACAGCCTGCATCTCAGCGTTGGTAGCGACAACCTTCACGATGATCGTGGGGACTTTGGGCTTGCCCAGATAGAAATACTCGTTGGCTTCCAGCGTAGCGGAGGCCTTTACCTTATATTCCTTCAGGACATAAGCGCCGTTGCCCACAAAATCGATCATATCCAGAGCCTTGAAGCCGGAAAGATCGCCGTGCTTGATAAGGTCGCCGTACTTCTCGGTGGAAACCGGAATAGCGGAGGCCAGCATATAGGGAGCGCTGGCATAAGGGGCCTCCAGCGTGATCTCGATGGTGTCGTCGCCGATTACCTTGATGCCGGAGATCTCGTCGGTCTTCCCGTCATAGTAATCCTGGAAGCCCACGATTCCTACAGGAGAAATGTCGCTGTAGCCGTCATAGCTCTTATCGGCCAAAATCTTAAAATAATTCACATAGTCTTCGGGTTTTACGTCGGAACCGTCGTTGTATTTTTCCTTAGTGAGCTTGAAGGTATATACCTTGCCGTCCTCGGAAACAGTCATCTTGGCAGTTCCGTCCGTGATCTCGCCCTTGTCGTCGGAAACGCCCAGAGAAGCGGTGATCATGGAAACAACGCGGAAATCCTCATTGGATTCCCAATAGAAGGGATTGAACACGCCTGTCATATCGGCAGAGCCCACAATCAGGGTGTCTTTGCGTTCGGTAGCGGCGGCAGGAAGCTGAGAGGGATCCGTCGCCGCAATCAGCGTACCGTACTCAGAGCTCTCGCCCCCCTCTACCTGAGGGACAGAGCCTTCGCTGCTGGAACTTCCGCCTGTGCTGGAGCCGGCTTCGGAACTGGCGCTGGAGGTTTCCCCGTTTCCTGCGCAGGAAGCCATGGAAGCCGTCATGATCCCTGCCAGAAGAAGGGCAAGCAATTTCTTCATCTTCATTTTAAACCTTCCTTTCAGTGAAATGCCCTGGTAAAGCATCCGGGTAAATCCTATTCAAACAGCTTCCTCTGAAAATTTCTTCTTTATTTCCCCAACTGCAAAAAATTCTCAAAATAACCTTTTGGATACGCGTTCCCCAGCCATACCGCGGCGAGCGATATAGTACACTTTTTCCTTCAGTCAATATATTGCCTTTCTCACAAAAAAGATACGCAGGAATGCGTATCTTTTTCTTTTTGCAGCAATATAAACAGAGGTTGAAAAAGTGTACTTTTACCATACAGCATTTCGGCTTACTATGTTGCTATTATACTACAAAATATATCCAGGTTAAAGAAGCGCAGATGAATTTCCCCAAAAATCGATGAATCCCCATAGATTTCAAGCCGGTTTTTGGTTATTACACACATAATTATTTTCTAAAGATTGATTATTATGCCTTTTTACACTATCAAAGCACTTTATTAGTTCACTGTTCCGGTAAACAGGCAAAGCCGCTATACCTGTTTACCGGAAATATCTGCACTTTCAGCTGCGCTTCCTCTCAGGAACGAACACGCACTATCTGGCCGGGATAGATCAGGGAAGGATTCTCTATATCCGGATTCAGCCGCAGAAGCTCTGAAAGACTGATCCCCTCGCGGACCGCAATCTCAGAAAGGGTATCCCCCGCCTTTACAACCACTGTTTTGCCCGTATGAGAAGTTCCGGCGCCGGTCTTCCCCGGCAGGAGGATCACCTGGCCCGGGTAAATGCGCGACGCATCCTCAATACTCGGATTCATTGCAAGGATGGCGTCCACCGTAGTCTTCTCCTTTTGGGCTATATCCCACAAGGTATCCCCTGACCGAACGGTATATTTTTTCTCTGTTTCCGGCTTTTCCGGTTTGGAAAGGGCATATTCCTCATATGCCACATCCGTATCCACATTGCCCGTTATGCCGCTTATTTGGCCCGTGCTGGAAGACTGCTGCAGAACGCATTCCCATTCGGGCTCCGCCTGATACTGTGCCAGCCAAAGAGGCCAGCTCTTCAGGCGGGAGTACTCCAGCTTATAGGTCAGATAGTCCGGATTGCTGTAATATCCGGCGGTATAATCCTTTTTCATCTCTTCCAGGAACGCCAGGATGATATCCGTTCTGCTGGAATTGGAGAACGTCACTCCCTGCTTTTCAGCATATTCCTCCGTTGCGTACTCAAAATCATAAAAGACAGGATACGCAAATTTGCCTTTCCACCTCTTCAGTACCTCCTTGCAGGCCGCCGCTTCCTTCCGGGCGTCCTCAGGGTTCACCGCATAGCTGAACCAGTAAGCCCCGACCCCCAGGCCTGCATCCAAAGCGCCCTGCATATTTTCCTCAAAGCGCTCGTCCCTCTGGCTGATATCGTTGCCGTATCCTGCGCGGATCACGGCAAAATCCACTCCGCCGGCCTTTACCTTTTTCCAGTCCACAGCGCCGTTGTGCACGGAAACGTCGATCCCGCCGGCCTTCTTCACCTGTTTCGTATCTGAAACGCTCATTGCCGTCTGCCTCCTCTTCCGGGCCCTTCTGAAAGATGTCCCGGTCTGTCTGCTCGCACATGCTTCTATTCTATACAAACACACGCTATATGAAGGCGTATCCTCTCCCCGCCGGCTCCCAGTCCTTCTCCGGCACTTCATGCGGAAAACATCCGGGAAAACCGGAACGGCTGGAGCGCCTCGGCAGGGAAACGCCTCCCTGTATCCTATGCGGACCTCTGCCGAGATGTTCCCGTTCCGTTTCAGCCTTCCTCCGCCGTTGACTTTTCCCACGGGCATTCCTATAATCAATACAGTATGAAACACGGCTCTACGGCATTTTCCCTCCCGGCTGAAAACCGCGGACAGCTTCCTGAAAAAGCGGAGGAACGGCCGGCCAGCCTGAAAGCAGGAGGTACGTATGTCCCATATTTCCCCGGCCTCAGAAGCAGGCCGGAAAAAGCCTTTCCTTTCCTGTCCCGACGGCCCGGAGGCCTCTGGGGAAAGCGCAAGGATAGAGCAAAGCATCCTGAAAACCTACCGAAAGCGCATATGGAACCCTTTCATCGGCGCCCTGAAGGACTATGCCATGATTGAGGAAGGGGACCGGATCGCCGTGTGCATTTCCGGCGGGAAGGATTCCATGCTGCTGGCCAAATGCATACAGCGTCTGCAGAAATACAGCCCCGTTTCCTTTCATGTGGAATACCTGGTGATGGATCCGGGCTATACGGCGGAAAACCGGCGGCAGATCCTGGAAAATGCCCGCAGACTGGGGATCCCCGTAACCCTCCGGGAAAAGCGCATTTTCGAAGTAACCGCAGGGCAGGAAAAATCCCCCTGCTATCTCTGCGCCCGGATGCGCCGCGGGTGCCTTTACAAGCTGGCGCAGGAGCTTGGCTGCAACAAAATCGCCCTTGGCCACCATATGGACGATATGATCGAAACCGTCCTCATGAGCATGCTCTATGGGGCGGAGGTCAAGACCATGATGCCCAAGGTCCACAGTTCCCATTACCCGGGCATGGAGCTCATCCGCCCGCTGTATCTGGTAAAGGAAGCGGATATCATCGCCTGGAGGGATCACAATCACCTTACTTTTCTCCAGTGCGCCTGCAGACTCACCGAGGGGCTGGCCACCGGAAGAGTGGAGAGCAAGCGGCAGGAAATGAAAGAGCTGATCCGGGAACTCCGCCGGAAGAATCCCGCTGTGGACAGGAACATCTTCTTAAGCGTCCACAACGTGAACCTGGGCACTCTGATCGGCTATCGGACGGGGACGGAAACCTTTC
>URRG01000207.1 GCA_900550095.1 uncultured Oscillospiraceae bacterium | reverse complement strand
CTTTCATCGAAGGAATGAACGGGCGCTCTCTCCGCGCTCAAAAGAGCTTCGTAAAAAGCCTCATATTCTTCCTTATTCATAGGGCAGTTCAGATAATCGTCTTCGCCGCCCCGGCCGTACCGGGAAGCGGTGAACACATGCTCCATATCGAGGCTTTCCGCCGTAACGATAGGGGCCGCCGCGTCGAAGAAGCTCAGACTCCCCCCGCATAAGGCGGAAATCTGTTCTGCCAGCCTGTCGGAGGTGAGCGGACCCGAGGCAATCACCACAATGCCTTCTGCCGGGATTTCCACTGCTTCTTTCCGGTGCAGGGTGATACGGGGTTCTTTTTCTATAGCCTGCGTCACCAAACGGGAGAATTCCTCCCGATCCACCGCCAGAGCGCCCCCTGCGGGGACAGCGCATTGCAACGCACAGGAAACCAAAAGGCTTCCCATGCGCTTCATCTCTTCCTTTAAAAGTCCTGCGGCGCTTTCCACGCGAAGAGCCTTCAGGGAATTCGAGCATACCAGCTCCGCCAGCCCCGCGGAAGAATGGGCGGGGGAATAGCGCCCCGGCTTCATTTCCCAGAGTTCAACCTCTTCGCCGCCTCGGGCGATCTGCCAAGCAGCCTCACATCCGGCCAAGCCGGCGCCTATCACCCGGATCATTCTTCTTTCTCCTCTGCTTTTTCATATCCGCACTCCGGCGTCACGCAGTAAAGCTTCGGCGTCTTCCCTTTCTTGCGGAGAAGGGTCTTCCCGCAGCGGGGACATTTTTCCATGGTAGGCTCATCCCAGGAGATGAAATTGCACTCCGGGTAATTGCTGCAGCCGTAAAACACACGGCCCTTTTTGGATTTGCGCACCACGACTTTACCGCCGCATTTGGGGCATTCCGCGCCGTTTTCCTGCACCAGCTTCTTGATGTTCTTGCATTCCGGGTAACCGGGGCAGGCGATAAACTTTCCGTAACGCCCTGTTTTGATGACCATCCTGCGGCCGCATTTCTCGCAGATTATGTCGGTCTCATCTTCCTTCAGCTGGATTTTGACCCCTTCCATATCCGCCTTGGCCTTTTTCAGGGTCTTCTCAAAGTCTCCGTAAAAGGATTCCAGCGTATCCGCCCAGTTGGTTTCGCCGCTCTGCACATGGTCCAGGTCGCTCTCCACCTGAGCCGTAAATTTCACATTCACGATCTTCGGGAACCGTTCCTTCATGAGCTTGGTGGTCACTTCTCCCAGTTCCGTGGGCTTGAGGGCCTTTCCGTCCCGAACCACGTATTCACGGGCCGTTATGGTGGAAATCGTCGCCGCATAGGTGGAAGGACGGCCGATACCGTTTTCCTCCAAAGCCTTTACAAGAGTTGCCTCCGTATAACGCGGGGGCGGCTGGGTGAAATGCTGGTTGCCCAGAAGCTCCTTGCATTTCAGCGGCATCCCTTCCTCCAAAGGCGGAAGACTGCCTCCCTCCCGGCTTTCCTCGTCTTTCCCCTCTTCATAGAGGACGGTATACCCGTCAAAGGTCACGGTATATCCCGAAGCCTTGAATATATATTTACCCGCGGAAATATCCGCCTGAGTAGTGCTCTGCACACAGTTGGCCATCTGGCAGGCGATAAACCGCTCCCAAATCAGCTTATAGAGCTTATACTGGTCGGCGGTTACGCTTCCCTTCACCTGCTCCGGCGTAAGGGAAACGGCAGCGGGCCGGATGGCCTCGTGTCCGTCCTGCGCGCCGGCCTTGCTTTTATAATGCCGGGGAGCATCAGGAAGATATTTCTTTCCCCATTTCCCCTCGATAAAGGCAGCCGCGTCGTTCAGGGCATCCTCCGAAAGGCGCAGGGAGTCCGTTCTCATATAGGTGATGAGGCCCACGGCCCCCATTCCTTCGATATCTACGCCTTCATACAGCTCCTGAGCCACCTTCATGGTCCTGCGCGCCTGGAAGCCCAGCCTGCGGGAAGCTTCCTGCTGCAGAGTGGAAGTAATAAAGGGCGGGGCGGGCTTTTTCCGCCGTGTCCCCTTCTTCACCTTGGCCACCTGGAACTCGGCTCCCTCCAGTTCTTTCAGAATGGCGTCCGCCTGCTCCTTATTGGAAACCGGGATCTTTTCTTCCGGTGTACCGTAAAAAGACGCCTCGAAGGTCTTGCGCGAGGTTCCCTTGGCGGGGAGAAGCTTGGCGTCCAGAGTCCAGTATTCCTCCGGCTTGAAGGCGCGGATCTCCTCTTCCCTGTCTACAATCAAACGCACGGCTACGGACTGCACGCGGCCTGCGGAAAGCCCCCGGCGGATCTTCTGTGAAAGGAATGGGCTCAGCTTATAGCCCACCAGACGATCCAGAATGCGGCGCGCCTGCTGCGCGTTGACCAGGTTCAGATCGATGCTTCTCGGGTGCTCCATGCCCGCTGTAACGCCGCTCTTAGTAATTTCATTGAAGGTAACGCGGTTCTTTTCAGTGGTATCCAGCCCCAGAATATACGCAAGATGCCAGGAGATAGCCTCGCCTTCCCGGTCCGGGTCGGTGGCCAGAAGGACCTGAGAGCTCTTTTCAGCCTTTTCCTTCAGCTCGTCCACCAGCTTTTCCTTGCCCTTGATGATCTCATATTTCGGGGCAAAATGCTTCTTGATATCCACGCTCAGCCGTTTTTCCGGCAAATCGCGCACATGCCCCTTCGTCGCGACGACATCATAATCCGAACTCAAATATTTTTTAATAGTGTGCACCTTGGTAGGCGACTCCACTATAACCAGCTTCGACAAATCCAACACCTCTCATTTGCCAATTTCTCCGGCGGCGGTCCTCAACGGACGATCCCCGCCGAACCGCCCTGCAAACAGGGGCGGCTTTGATACCAACTATACAATATACCAGTCTGCACTGTTAAAATATGCCGAATCTTATCGGCATATTTTAACAAAGCGAACATACCTCCGCCTCATTTTCCGATATCTCAGGCGGGACCGTATCTCCCGCCGGAATAAGAACGGATGCATCCGGAAAGCTCCAGCTCCGTGGCCGCCGCCAGCACCCGCGCCACAGGAATGGAAAGCTCTCGGGCCAGTTCAGAAGCCTGCCGGACTTCTCCGCTCCGGCTAACTGCCAGCAGCAGAGCCTTCCCGTCTTCCGAGATATTTTCCAGGGCCCCCAGCTTTTTGGCCTCTGATCTTTCCGATAAAACAACCGTTTCTCCTTTGGAAAAAGAGGCCGCACTGCTCTCGGAACGCACCGCCTTCAAAATCGGTCCCGCCGAAAATTCTGATTTGGAGACCGCTTCTTCAGCGTCCAATATACAAGACAGGACCTCCTCTGCGGAAGAAACAGACGGAACGCCGTTCAGACGCAGCTTTTCACAGCCCGCAGAAGGGCTCGCCCCCTCGGACGCTCCAACCATGACCGCCCTTCTTTGCTTCACAGCAAGCCGGGCCGTAACCAGAGAGCCGCTCTTTTCCCCGGCGCTCATTACCACAACGCCGTCGCAGAGCCCTGATATCAACCGGTTTCGGACAGGAAAATGCATGGGAAGCGAAGGCGTATCCGGCGGATATTCCGTGAGAAGGGCCCCCTTCTCCGCTATTTCCTCCCGGAGAGACATCTGAGCGGAAAGGTAGGGAAAAGACAGCCCGCACCCCAACACGCATACGGTTTCCCCGCCCGCATCCATAGCGCCCCTGTGAGCCGCACCGTCTATCCCCAGCGCACCTCCGCTGACGATCACCGCGCCGGCCTCCGCCAATCCGGCAGCAAGCCGGCGGGCGGCCCGGCATTCTTCCTCCGACGCCTCGCGGCTTCCCACCACGGCCACCCAGGGCCGCCCCTCGAAATACGGCAGCCGTCCCCACATAAAAAGGGCACAGGGAGGATCCGAAAGATACCGCAGAGGCCGGGGATATCTCCATTGCTCCGGCGTCAGGACAGACTGCCCCAGCGTTTCGGCATACCGGGAAAGCGCCTCCCCATACAGAGGGGTGTAAAAAGAAAACCTCTCCAGTTCCTTTGGAGAAAGCTTCCCCCACTGCCGCCAGGCTTCTTCCCCCGCTTCAAAGCAAAGCCGGGGAGAACCGAATTCCTTCAGCAAGGGCAGCAGCTTATGGCTTCCGATCCCCAGCCCCCGCTGCAGCCACAGCCAAAAAGCCTTTTCACTCAGCGCCATAAGGCCTTCCTCCCCGCATCATCTCCCACATAAGGATGGAGGCCGAAGCCGCCGCGTTCAGGCTTTCCGCCCGGCCCAGCATGGGAATGGTGATCTTCTGCCCGCAGGCCGCCTGCGCCTCCAGACTCAGACCATTCCCTTCATTCCCCACCGCCATGAGGACAGGTCTGGAAAAATCCGCTTTCGTAACCGGAAGCGCCCTGGCATCCGGCACGGCGGCAAAGCTTCGAAAACCTCTCGCAGACATAAGCTTTACCGCCTCAGAAAGGGAAGAAAAGAAGAACACAGGGAGACGGAAAACAGCCCCCATGCTGGCACGCAGGACCTTGGGGCCGTACACGTCGCAGCACTCCCCGCAAAGGAGCACCCCCCCTATGCCCAAAGCCTCCGCCGTGCGCAGGACCGTCCCCAAATTGCCCGGATCCTGCACATTCTCCAGCGCCAGGCAGTGATCCTGCGGCAGTTCTCCCTTCCCGCGGTCCTCTATAGCGCATACGCAGAAAATCCCCTGGCTGGATTTCGTTCCCGCGAGAAGCTCCCCCGCATGATCTGCAAGGCGGAACACCCGTTCTGCCTTGTCCCGCAGCTCCACCAGATATTCCGGATATCTTTCCGCCGCCGAATCGGTATAAAACAGCGATTTGACCGTGACTCCGCTTCTTGCAGCATCCCGGCAGAGACGGGCCCCTTCAGCCAGATAGAGTCCCTTTTCCCGGCGGACCTCCCCAGAAGCCAGAAGCCGGGCGGCTTCTCTGAGCGTCTCATTTCTGCGGCTGCTGATATAAAGCTCCTGCATTCAGCCCGGCCTCCCTTCGAAGAATTTCCGTTGCGGAAATCCAGAAATGAAAAGTTGCGCCCGGCCTG